>MHJB01000001.1:0-357 GCA_001817805.1 Candidatus Colwellbacteria bacterium RIFCSPLOWO2_12_FULL_43_11
AACCTCCGTAGCCGAAAGAAGCGGCATATAATTGCCGCGCTTTTCCGGGGTAGGCATAGCTTCAACTTGAAAAATTGCTTCCGGCTTTTCCCCGGTAATGCCCGTTGTCGCCACCAGCCTATCTATCTTCCAAATTATCTGCCCCGACTCCTCATCCACCTCTGGAGGAGTCGTAGTATTGCTCTTTATTACTCCTGTAAATACCACTCCGTCCTCTAGGGCGGCTCTAACCTCTATCTCACGCACATCCGAAGCATAATTGGTCAAAAGCCAATGGATAGTATATTGAGTTCCGGTTCCCACTCTCGGGGGCCATGGGCCCTTGTTTAAAATGCCCGAAATAGCATCCCTGAATAG
>MHJB01000001.1:388-6714 GCA_001817805.1 Candidatus Colwellbacteria bacterium RIFCSPLOWO2_12_FULL_43_11
ACTTTAGTTACCAGAGATGCTGAATTAATTGTTTTATCCGCCGAGACCAAAAATGGAACCGTGGGTGATTCAATGTTGGCTTCGGCTTTCACGGAAAAATTCTTATCGTTAAGTTTCTTGATGAGATAGCCGCTTCTTAGTTTAATAGAGAACCCGACGGATTTCTCATCCCCCGCGTTTAATAACGTGAGTTCGTTAAACTGGCTTGAGTCCCAGGTAATGGTTTTTGTAGAAAGGCTGAACTTGGCGTTTCTGGAATCCACAGAACTAAAATCCAACATCTCACCTGAAAGTTTTATTTTTATCAAGACATCCTGAAGAGCTACTTGGGTATTATTCTTATAAATCAGATTGTAATTTAAGGTGTCTCCGGGGTGAGCAATAAAATCGGTTGAACCATTGATATTAATCTTTAAAGAAAGTGGTGACGGAGAGATAAGAACTTTGGAAACATGTTCCGCTACCATATAATCTTTGCCCATTAAATTAACTATTAACTGAGCCTTAACCTCAAAACTCGCGTCATCGGGGAAATTAACTTTGCCCTTGGCTCTGAATGTTCCGCTGGTGGGGTCGGTTTCTTTGAGCTCTTCGGAAGTTTTGGTGAAGTTCTCCGGGTAGATGATTTTAAACGATAGCTTGGGAGAATTTTCCGGCTTCTTGGCTTTGTAGTCCGCCTTAATATCAAACTCCTCTCCCGAGAAGACTTTTTCGGGAACGTTCAAAGATAAATCAGTTTCAAGGGGTTCGATTGGGATATCAAAAGTTTTGCTTTTTTCAAAATGGGCGGCAATCGTCCCGGGAACATAAGACAGGCTAACAGTGAATTTCCGCGAAGAGTCTCCCGATGGAGTTGCCATTACTTTAAACGTCTCTTGGTGCACGGCGCCTATATCGATGTTACCGACAACCCGCTGAACAATCTTTTTGCCTTCGCCATCTATAATTATGATGTTTTCGGGCACTTCCAGAGTTAGTTTTAAATCATTCAAAATATTATTGGAATTATTGCTGAAGTTCACTTTGAAATCGAAAGGCTCACCGATTATATTGGTACCTTCGGTGTTAGCTTGAATATCTATCCCCCCGGAAGAGGCGGCGGACCAAAAATAAAAGCCGATGCCGGCTACGGCCAGTAAAGATAAAATAATACCAGTTTTAGATCGAAAAAATTTCATTGGTTTTAAAACTGAACCCCTTAAAACACGAGTCGCACAAAAACATTATATCGCGGGGGGCAAAATAGGCAATTTTTTTACTGTTACAGTTATTACAAGTTGCCTCATCGGCATCGTAGCCCAAAACGCCTATTATGCGCCTGTAAGTCACTTTATCTACCAAGCTATTTTCCAGAATCGCTTCCAACTCATGCCAGAGTTGAAGGTCGGGCATATTAACGGGAGCAAGTTGGTTAATGAAAGAGAGAAATCTAAGCAGATCCTCTGTTACTTCGACTCGTGTTGATAGAGCATCCACTACCTGATGCCCAGCGCCATTCCTCTCCACGATTCTTATTTTCGTTAAACTCCCGGGGGTGAGATGTCCGGAAAGCTTAGAGGTGAAACGGCGGATGCTTTTAGCCTTAGCTATAACCTTCCCGAAATCTTTAGTATAGAGAGTGATTGCGGCATCAAGCTCACCTCTGGGGTCGCGGGCTAAAACTACTGCCTTGGTGTAATGCTCAACCATAATCAATTAATCATATCACAGCCTGGGCCCCAACCCTCGTTGCCCCAGGTTTTATGCGGTTTTGTGGCATTTTATCTTGACTTTTGCCCTGGTAGAGGTATACTAAACCTAGTAATAAACTCCCTTATAAAGGGAGATTTTATTACGCAAAATGAGTAAATACATAGTTTTAGCTGCTCTTTTTGTGGTATTGGGAACATTTAAAATAGGGTTGATGCAAGGTGCTGTCGAGCACTCTAGCGAGACTTTCTATCCAAATTCTTACGAAAGCGCTTTAGTGAACCAAAGCCCCATCGGCCCTGAACCCTGGTCAGTAAAAGTAAATGTCACAGGTTACTCCTCGAGAGAAGAAGAAACGGACGATACTCCTTTCATCACTGCTTCGGGAACACTTGTGAGACCAGGCGTGGTAGCCGCTAACTGGCTCCCCTTCGGGACTAAAGTCAGGATTCCTTCAATATTCGGCGACCAAGTCTTCACTGTTGAAGATAGGATGCACCAGAGAAACGCGAACAAAATGGACATCTGGTTCCCCACCACAGAAGATGCGCTACGGTTCGGTACTAGAACACTCCGAGTCGAGATCTTATAACAGAAAACACCCCTGAGTTAAATCGAAGGGGTGTTTTTTGTTTTGACTTGGATACTTCACTTGTCATGAACAGGATGCTGCTTCTGGCTAAACACATAGAGATACAATATCTCCAAGATACCTACGGTGTTTATCACCAATAGCGCTACAAACCAAACAGTTTCGCCGCGTCTTGCCGCATGCCATAGGGCCATACCCTTCCAGTAGAGCGACCAGGCGATAAGCACAAGGAAAAATGTGCCTCCCATACCGGTAAACCAACCGCCACCAAAAGGCATATTGTAGAAGTTCCAGCCTTGCATCATATTTTGCATCATAGAATTGAAGTTAATTTTGTTAAATATCTACGACCTTTACTAGAGTGTAGCACTTTAAAGTTAAATTTAAAGTCTCTTTATAAGATAAAATTTGAGGCACCGTAGAGGTACCTCAAATTTCATTTGTGCGCGGGAGAGGTAATCGAACAAAATTTTGTATCCACAAAATTTTCTAAACCCCATCGGTTTTAGTATTTCCGCCACGGAGAAACTCCCGTTTCTCCGACCCTCTTCCCGTTCGAATCCTCTCATGCAGATAAAATTTGAGGCACCGTAGAGGTACCTCAAATTTCATTTGTGCGCGGGAGAGGATTCGAACCTCCAAGAGCTTGCGCCCGCTACCACCTCAAGGTAGTGCGTCTGCCAGTTTCGCCACCCGCGCTTTTTAAGAAGACTTTGAGACTCTTAATTTTTGTCTAATCTGCTTCTTCGAAATGTACCTGAGGTAATATAACTTGGACCTATGGACTTTCCGAGGCGAACTTAAAATTTCAACTTTAGTTATAGCCGGTGAATGTATCGGATAAACCTTCTCTACGCCAACATCGGATAATGTTGCTCTAACCGTAAAAGTAGCCCCGATTTCGGTGCCGTGCTTTCTGGCCAAAACTATCCCATGGAATACTGAACCGCCTTTTTCGTGAACCTTAACATCGGCGCCAGCCTTTATTTTGCTCATTATCTCCTTAGCTATCATTGTGAAGCAAGTTTAGCGGACGAAAGGAACTGGGTCAAGTCCGGAGGCAAATCGGCCGTAAGCTTTAACTTCTTGCCTGGCACAGGAGAAAACTCCAAAGAATAGGCATGAAGAAAGAGTCTATTGAAGCCTTCCACCTTGCCGCCACCGTATAATGGGTCGCCAACTACCGCGTGACCGATTGAAGCCAGGTGAACTCTAATTTGGTGGGTACGGCCGGTTTTAGGTTTAACTTCCAGTAAGGAATATTCAGGCAGGCCAGCCATGGGGCTAGGCAGGTATTCTTTAACTTTATACTCCGTAAGAGCCTCTTTAATCATTTTAGCGTTTTTAACGAATACTGTTCTTTTGATGGTTCCCGGTTTTAAACCGATTGGCTTATTAATGAAACCTTCCTTGGGCTCTACCCTACCTTTGACCAAAGCCAGATAAGTTTTCTCTACTTCATGATTCTTAAAAAGGTTTTTAAGGTAGATAAAATATTCCTGGTTTTTAGCCAAGAGCAAAACTCCTGAGGTTTGTTTATCCAGCCGATGCACAATGCCCGATCGCCACCTGGGCAAGTCTCCCACACCCTTAATTTCCGGATATTTCTCCAAAAGCCAATCGACTAAGGTGGACTCCGCGATATGTCTTTTTTCTCCGTCTACCGTAACTCTAAAACCGTGTACCAGAAGCCCGGCTGGTTTATTGACCGCCAAAAAATTATTATCTTCATAGATGACTTGGATACTGGGCATTATAAGATATCTATCTCAGCCTTTCCGGGATCTCTTCTAATGAGATTTTCGAGAGGGCGGGCCTAACCGCTTCACGGCAGACCTCAAGAGAGGCCCTACCGAATAGTTGTTCATATTGAGAAACTAATCTATCCAAAACTTCTTTACGATTACCGGTAACATAGACTTCCATTTGACTCACATCAATACTTAATCCCTCAACCTGCTGCGCTTCACTCCAAGCAGACGGGCCAATAATGGTTGCCTGTTCGTGAATGATTCGAGAAGCCAACTGATATTTTTGGCCCTGATTGAAACTTTCCGTAGAGAGAGGAACTGACCGTGAATCAAGTAAGACGATGCCAACCGATAGGACATACATTGTAGTAGTAAATAAGACGTCTGCAAGACTGCCATTATAATAAGTTTCTACCGTGGTGGTGTAAGAAAATAAGAAATCACCGAAATAATTTATCGTGAAAGCAGATAATATCAGATAAATAGGCAGACGGTATTTACCGCCAAAGTAACGATAGGAAAGACCGTAAATAAGTGTCGAAAGTGTGACAATGACCAAATCTGAGATTGGGTATGCAAAATCTAGAAGTAATTTTAAAGTCTCACTAGATTCCGCCGTGGTAATAACCCCGCCCCTAGCAACTGTAACAAGTAAATAGTAAGAGGCGGCTGCTATAGCAATTGGCACTAAAAACAACATCGTCTTGCCACCAAGTTTTCGCAAACCGAACTGCGCGCCAGTAGCTTTGGAGAGCATTACTATACCAATAGCCCAGAGAGCATAGGCAGGCAAAAAACCAGCATCAGCCCAAGAGGGGTAAGGAACTTCAACTTGAAGAGCAAGGTTATAAAAAAGATAAATAGCGAGCCCGATGCCCCAGACAATTAAACCAGTAGAAAGAACAATAATAGCTCGCCCAACATCGCTTTTCCATCCGCCCCAATGCCGAGCAACGAAAAAGAGGCCGTAAAAGCCTCCAGCAAAAGAAATAATATTATAGGTGCCGCTTAAATAATTCCACTTCGTGTCAGTCCAGCCATTCAAATATAGCAATAGAAACCAACCTAAGAAGAAAACGTAAAGAACGGTTAAACCAATCACGAACACCTGACGAGCACTCATGTTTCCAGTCGTCATTCTTATGTTATTCTATCAGGAAATGGGAGATTTTTCAATAAGCGGAAGCCCATTGTTTGGAAAATAAAATTCCTCTTAATCTTCTTGTGGTGCGCCCACGAGGGATCGAACCTCGGGCCTTTTGCGTGTCATGCAAACGCTCTACCACTGAGCTATGAGCGCGATAACCCTTCCTTCGGGCAACCTCACATCGCCAAAAAGAAGAGCATGTGCGCGTGGGAAGGATCGAACTTCCGGCCCCAGTCTTATCAGGACTGTGCTCTACCACTGAGCTACACGCGCGTTACAAATTTAAAGCCTTAAACCCTTTTATATCGAATTCGATTACTCCCCCGTTGTTAGCTGGCTCCAGCTTTAAAGTACGCCATAAATTATTACTCAAAAATCCTAAAGAGTAAATAACCGAAACGGCTACCAAAACAAGCGTCACCACCGCGGATATAATAAGATTTCTTTGTAATTTGCTTATTTTTTTAGGCATATTAATCGCTGAAAAATAATTCTCCGGTTATTAAACCACTGAAACCGCTGCCTTGTCTTACAATATCAAAACTAACCACATTAATAGAATAGCTGCCTACATCCAAGTCTCTAATAAAAGCCACGAGGTCGTTGTAACTACCGCTCAAGTTCATATCAATTCCTATGTAACCCGGCTGTGTATTGGTAGCAGAAACTTCTTCTTTAAATTTAGAGCCGAAGGATAAACTTCTACGCTTAGCCAAATCTTCAAGATCACGGCTTACCGAAAAAAGCGAATCTCTTTTTGGTAGAGCGTTATTGAGTTTGAAGAGGGCAATGTCGGCTTCTTTTTCCTGTTCCTTAAGTTTGGCCAAATCACTTATATTATTTCTGGCTTGTAATAGCTTTGTATTGGTATTTAAAATAAGTGTACCCTTTTTGGAGATATCAAAACCCAAATAAAACACCACTATGCCTATAATCAATATAGTGCCTAAGGTGAAGGAGAGAGTCGAAATTAAACGTAATTTAAAACTGCGTTCCATTGTGAAATTTGCTTATATGATAATATAAAACGACATGGATATAAAGTCGCTAAACAGTGAGAGCCTGCCTCGGATGCTAAAGGAAATCCCCGGTCCTCCGGAGAAACTTTTTGTTATGGGCGAACTACCGGATGATAATATTCCTCTTA
>MHJB01000001.1:6801-10065 GCA_001817805.1 Candidatus Colwellbacteria bacterium RIFCSPLOWO2_12_FULL_43_11
TTGTAGTAAGTGGCCTAGCAATGGGCATAGATACGGCGGCTCACACCGGGGCATTAAAGGGTGGCAGTCCAACCTTAGCGGTTTTGGGCAATGGCTTGCCTAAAATATACCCCGCGCAAAATGAGAACCTGGCTAAAAAAATAATTGACCAAGGCGGGGCAATAATATCGGAGTATGAAACCGATACGCCATCATATAAGGACCACTTCATACAAAGAAACAGAATTATAAGCGGCCTGTCTTTAGCGGTCGTAGTGATTGAGGCTCCGGCTAGGTCCGGAGCTTTGGCTACGGCTGGCTTCGCCGCCCGCCAAGGGCGGGAAGTATTTGTAATTCCAGGGCCTATAAATCACCCCAATTACGCAGGTTCACATTCTTTAATAAGAGATGGCGCGCGCCTTGTCACTTCGACTAAAGACATTTTACTGGACTTGGGATTAACCGAAGTTCCGCAGAATAAAACGGCTACCGAAGAGAAATTACTGGAAGGATTGGCGCACGACGAAAGAGCGGTTTTCATAGGAATCAGAGATTCCGGGGTGCCCCTTAGTGTTGACAAAATAGCTGAACTCATTAAACTTGACCCTCAGAAGGTTAATCAAATCTTGGCGTCTCTAACCATAAGGGGTTTCATACAAGAGGCAGGAGGAGGTTACACTATATAATAGGTATGAATTTAGTCATTGTAGAATCACCAACCAAAGCCAAAACTATAGGAAAGTTTTTAGGCAAAGGGTTTAAAGTTGAATCCTCTTACGGTCACGTAAGGGACTTACCCAAGGGCACCAAGAAAGCCATTGATATTAAGGCTGGCTTTGTGCCGCATTATGAAATAGTAAAAGGTAAAGAAAAGATGATTGAGCACCTTCGGGGACTAGCCCAAGAATCGGATGAGACGTATCTCGCTACTGACCCTGACCGTGAAGGGGAAGCTATCGCCTGGCATCTATCCGACGCGCTAAATTTAAACCCCAAGAAAACCAAAAGAATAGTTTTCCACGAAATTACCAAAGAAGCGATAGAAGACGCGCTCTCGCACCCAAGAGATATAGATGAACGGCTTAAGACGGCCCAGGAAGCCCGCCGGGTACTTGATAGGTTGGTAGGCTATGCCCTTTCGGGACTTATCTGGAAAAAGGTCAGATATGGACTCTCCGCCGGAAGAGTGCAGTCCCCCGCCTTGAGAATTTTGATGGAACGCGAGCGCGAGATAAGAGCTTTTAAACCCGAGGACTTCTGGGTAATTCAAGGAATATTTCAAACCAAAGGCAAAGATAGCCTTACTCTAACTTGTATGGAAGAGCCCCGCAAAGAGAAAGAAATGGAAAGAATTATGTCATCCGGTAAGAGCGGCAATTGGAAAATTAAAGAGGTTAAGGCGACTGAGACTAAGCGAAGTCCCAGACCGCCTTTTACTACTTCGACTTTACAGCAAGCCGCTTCAACCCGACTGGGTATGTCGCCATCCCGAACCATGGGCACTGCTCAGAAACTTTATGAGGCTGGATACATTACTTATATGAGAACGGATTCAACCAATATCGCGGCCCAAGCCCAGCGACAAATGCTTGCTGTGGTTGAAAAAAGTTTTGGCAAAGTTTATGTAGAATCAAGAGTCTACAAAACCACGAGCAAGTTGGCGCAAGAAGCTCATGAAGCCGTAAGACCATCAAATGCAACGCTGAAATCGGCCGGTTCAACTCCGGAACAGAAGAATCTTTATAGACTTATCTGGCAGAGAGCTATTTCAAGCCAGATGAAAGAAGCGCTACTGATGAAAACCAGAATCAGCGCGAATATTGAAGGCGACTCAATCCCCGATTTTGCCGCTAACGGCTCACGACCCCTGTTTGATGGCTGGCTTAAAGCCGACCCGGAGGCACGAGGTGAAGACGTAGAAGTGCCAAAGGTGGAAAGTGGAGAAGGGCTCATTCTAAAAGACCTGACATCGAGCGCTAAACAAACAGAACCACCGAGCAGATACACGGAAGCAGGCTTAGTTAAAGAACTTGAAAAAAGAGGTATAGGTAGGCCTTCTACTTACGCATCAATAATGAAAACATTGGCTGACCGCGGCTATGTAGTGAAAACCGGTAAGACTCTTTTCCCAACCGATACCGGAGATGTGGTAAGCACTTTCGTGGAACAAAACTTCGGCAACTATATAAGCGATACATTTACGGCCGAAATGGAAAACGAGTTTGACCAAATAGCGAACGGTGAACGCGAATACAAAAAGACTTTAAAAGATTTTTATGGCCCATTCTCCAAGGAAGTTGCCGCTAAGGAAGACATACCCAAGCTGACTAATTTGGGAGATGCCCCAAAGAAATTCAAATGCCCTAAATGCGACGCAAGCATGATAATGAAACTCGGTAGAAATGGAACGTTTATGAGCTGTTCCAGATTTCCGGAATGCGATGGAGCACGCACCGGCGAAGGCCTGGTAATTGAACCCGATAAGCCAATCGGCGTTGACCCCAAATCAGGTGAATCCGTATTTATTCTTAACGGTAGGTTTGGGCCGTACGCGCAAATCGGACAAAAAACAAAAGCCAATCCTAAACCGAGAAGAGGCTCTTTGCCCAAAGGAGTTGACCCAAGTAAAGTTACGCTCGATGAGGCGCTTAAATATTTGAGTCTCCCCCGAGAACTCGGGACACACCCCGGAACCGGGAAAATGATTACCGCGAGTGTCGGCCGATTTGGACCGTATATAGTGCATGAAAGCGATTTCCGCTCACTTAAAAAAGATGATGTCTATTCAATAAATTTGGAGAGGTCTTTGGAAATACTAAAAGAGGAGAAGAAAACCAGAGGATTTAAACGTAAGACCAAGGAAGCATCCCAGTAGGTAAAACTAGACAAAGACTCTAGTATTAGGTACAAATTCTTATACCAGAGATGAAAAAGATAGAGACGCTTAAAAATGAATCTCCTGTAGTCGCTAAAGCATATGAGGTAGCGAAGCGTGCTCATGAAGGAATAAAACGCGTGAGCGGCGAACCTTATTTTAATCATTGTTTGGCCACGGCCCAAAATTTACTCGATTGGGGTATGGACGAGCCGACTATTGCCGCGGGCTTAATGCACGATGTAGTGGAAGACACTCCCGTGACCGTTGAAGATATTAAAAAAGATTTTGGTGAAGAAATTGCCTTCCTGGTTAACGGCGTAACCAAGCTGGGCCAAATTAAATATCGCGGCCGGGAAGTGCAAGCCGAAACTTTGAGAAAAATGGTTTTGGCCATGGCCGAGGACTTG
>MHJB01000002.1 GCA_001817805.1 Candidatus Colwellbacteria bacterium RIFCSPLOWO2_12_FULL_43_11
TAACGGTTAAGAAAGGCTTTGGTAAGTTAAAAGGTATTAAAATCCAAACACTTCCTTACCCCGGATTTCCAACGGACTTACAAGCTCCTTACGGAGTCTTAGCCACTCAAAGCCGCGGAGAAAGTCTGATTTTTGACACTCTATATGAGGGCAGGTTAAGATACATCAAAGAATTGGCCAAGATGGGGGCGAAAGCTAAAATTCTGGATCCTCATCGGGCCATAATTTATGGTCGTACGCCGCTCCACGGAGCAAGTATTAAAAGTCTTGATTTAAGAGCTGGTGCCACACTGGTGATAGCCGCCCTAACAGCTAAGGGTAAAAGCATTTTGAATGACGCTGAGCAGATTGACAGGGGTTACGAAAAACTGGAAGAAAGGCTCCGCTTACTGGGAGCCGATATAACTAGAACCAAATAAATGTTAGTCAAAAAAATAGGCATAGATTTAGGCACAACGAACACCGTAGTTTTTGTCCCGGGCAGGGGCTTTATTGTGAACGAGCCGACTATCGTAGCCTTAAGCCTTCCGGACAATTCGGTTATGGCAGTTGGGGGTGAGGCCAAAGATATGATTGGCCGGACACCGGGTGACATTGCCGCCTATCGTCCTCTTAAGGACGGTGTTATTGCCGACTATTACATCACGAGAGCCATGTTAAAGTATTTCATTAACTCGGCGATAGGCCGGTGGAATATATTGAAACCGGACGTGGTTATATCCGTTCCTGCCGGTATTACTCCTACCGAGAGAAGAGCGGTTGTTAACGCCGCGAGGGAGTCCGGTGCTAAAAATGCCTATATAGTTAGAGAACCGCTTTTAGCGGCATTGGGCGCCGGCATCGCCATTAATTCTTCTTCCGGCAATATGATTGTTAACATCGGCGGTGGTACATCGGAGGTAGCCGTGATTTCTTTAGGCGGGATAGTTTGCTGGTCAAGCTTAAGGGTAGCCGGCAATAAATTTGACGCGGCTATCATCAATTATGTTAAGAAAAAATATTCCGTCTCCATTGGCGAGCAAACTGCCGAAGCCATCAAAATCGGAGCGGGCTCGGCCTTGCCCATAAAGAATAAAATAGAATTTCAATTCAGAGGTCGTGATTTAATCTCCGGTTTGCCTAAAGATTTGATTATTAACTCCAACGAAGTTGCCGAGGCTCTTAATCCATATCTCATGGAGATTGCCAATTCTATTTCTTCGGTATTTAACGAAACACCTCCCGAGCTCGTGGCTGATGTTATGGAGAAGGGTGTAATTATCTCGGGCGGAAGCGCTGGCTTGAGAAATATAGACGAATTTTTTAAACGGCTCTTGGGAGTGGAAATGTACGTGGCCGAAGAGCCTATCTTGTGCGTTGCCAAGGGTACCGGTGTCATCTTGGAACACCTGGATATATATAAACGCACTTTACTTAATAAGAACTAAGGGCTTGATTGAAAAATTCGAGCACAAAGCGTAGAATTTTTCATTACCAAACCTTACCGAGCACTCAAATTTATGAAAATGTTAATTATTAAAAACCAAATCAACATAAAATCAAACCAATCTTCTTTTGATGGTCGCTTGGTTAAATTTGAGTGCTCGGTGCTCAATTCTGTAGATAAATTTTCATCGCCTGCAAACTTAAAAATTTATACATAATTGGCATGATTTACGGTTACGACAAACTGGTTAAAACTTTCAAAGGACTGGCGGCTAAAGATAATTTATCTCACGGTTATATTTTTTTTGGCGAATCCGAAATAGGTAAGGCTACTTTTGCCAGATGTTTGGCCAATTTTATGGAATTTGGAGAATTTACCGAATCGAACCATGTTCTAACGGAATGTTTAAACATTAAGCCCGATTTTAAAGAAAGTGACGGAATTATTGGCATAGACGCCATTCGGGACATAAAACAATTCTTATACGCTTTACCCGTAAACTCCAAAAGGAGAATAGTGCTTATTCAAGATGCCGAAGCTTTAACCGCCCAAGCCGAGAACGCTATACTGAAAATTGCCGAGGAACCACCCAAATCAGGCCTCCTTATACTTATAGTAGCTAATCCGGACTCTCTCATTCCTACGCTTCAATCCAGATTTCAAAAAATTTATTTTCCCAGGCTATCTACGGCAGCCGTTAAAAAGTTTTTATTGGATGAAATGAAAGTGAGCGTTAAGGAAGCCACTCACGCGGCCGAATTGTCTTTTGGTCGCGTTGGCAGGGCTAAAAATATCGTTTCCAGTAAGGATTCGGATGACCTTAGTAAAGAAGTGAGCAAGTTCCTGAAAAGCGGTAGTTATCAAAAAGATTTGATTAAAAAAATGGTTGAGCCGGAGAATAAACACAAGTTAGGTACTTTCCTGAACGAAGTCGTAGCTAATCTATATCTGGATATGGATAAAAATTACCCCCTACTCAAGGCCCTCGTGAGTAGGCTTACTTTAATGGGTCAATTTAACCTCAATAAAAGATTACAACTTGAAACAAGTTTAATATGGACTACTTAAAGGATTTTCAAATAAAACTGGACGCACTATTCAATTCTATTAAGGAAGAGTTGGGAGTCCTACGTACTAATCGGCCCACTCCGAAACTTGTTGAAAACATATCGGTAAACTATTTGGACCAAAATATGCAGATAAGACAGCTCGGGAGTATTACGGTAGAGTTGCCCCGGGACTTGGTAATTTCACTTTGGGATAAAGGCGCCATGCCTCATGTGATTAAGGCGCTCGAGGACGCTAACTTGGGTATGGGCGTTTCAAGCTACGAAACGAGCGTCAGGGTTAAATTGCCGGAACTTACCAACGAAAGAAAGGAAGAGATTATAAAGATAATAAAGTCTACCACCGAAGAGACGAGAATTAAGATGCGTATTCAAAGAGACGAGGTTAATAAGAGAACTAATGAGGAAATCGACAAAGACCGTAAATTTAAACAGAAAGAAGAACTTCAGAAAAAAGTGGATAAATTTAACAGTTCTTTGGATGAATTGGTGTCAAATAAGATAAAAGAAATACTGAATCAATAAATGTTTACCATAATTATAGCTATAATTTTCCTTGCCATTCTCATTATAGGCCATGAATTCGGGCATTTCATTACGGCTAAATTGTTCGGACTTAGAGTAGAGGAGTTCGGTTTTGGCTTCCCGCCCAGAATCTTTAAAAAACAATGGGGCGAAACAACCTATACCTTAAACGCGATTCCTTTCGGAGGTTTTGTTAAAATCTATGGAGAAACCGCGACTGATTCCGTTGCGACAGATAAATCAAAGAGTTTTCAATACCTTAGCGTCTGGAAGAAAATAGTGGTCATTGTTGCCGGCGCTTTCATGAATTTCATTATTGGTGTAGTTGCCATCTCAATCGTTTTTATGGTTGGGGTAGCCCCGTCCTTATTCATAGGTGGCGCCTCGGTTAATAGCCCGGCTCAAATCGCTGGGCTTGCTGCCGGCGATAAGATAGTGGACTTCAAGAATGCCAAGGATTTCTCGTCTTTTATAGAAGCCCATAAAGGTGAGGAGATTAACCTGAATATTCTGAGAGCCGGAGAAAATTTAAATATAAAGCTTACTCCAAGAGTGAACCCGCCTGCCGGTGAAGGCCCTATCGGGGTTTCCTTAATAGACGGAGGCATTCCGAAAGAAAATGTGTTTAGTGCTATCTACGATGGCTTTAAGGCTTCTATAAATATCCTGGGCTTAATATTCGGAACTTTATTTAGCTTGGTCGCCAGTCTCTTTATCGGTAACTGGCAGGTGGCAAGCTCCGTAACCGGTCCGGTTGGTATATTTAACTTCCTGGATACCGCCGGCGGCCTTGGTTTGGTTTATTTACTACAAATTCTGGGTCTTATTTCTTTGAATTTGGCGGCTATGAATGTTATACCTTTTCCGGCCTTGGATGGCGGACGCCTGGCTTTTATTGTCTACGAGAAGGTTTCCGGCGGCAGATTGAATCCTCATTTTGAAAATGCTGCCCATACTATTGGTTTTGTCCTACTCATACTCCTAATGCTTGCGGTCACGGTTAAGGATATAATGAATTTAGTTTAAAACAATGAAACAAAGCGAACTTTTTACCAAAACCCTAAGAGAGGCCCCAAAAGACGAAGAGGCGGTTAATGCCCAACTTCTAATTCGAGCGGGCTTTATCAACAAAACCATGGCTGGTTCATATTCTTTTCTGCCGTTGGGACTTAGAGTTTTAAATAAAATAGAAAATGCCGTTCGTAACGAAATGAATGCGATTGGGGGGCAAGAAATACTTATGTCAATGTTACACCCCAAAGCTCTTTGGGAAACAACCGGAGGATGGAACAATATAGATGTTTTATTCAAAGTTCCAAGTCGAACGGAAAAAGAATATGCCTTGGCTCAAAGCGCGGAAGAGGCTGTGACCCCGCTTGTTTTGAAACACGCTACGACTTATAAGGATTTACCCTTGGCAGTCTATCAAATCCACTGGAAGTTTAGAGACGAGTTGAGGGCTAAGTCCGGGATTCTTAGAGGCAGGGAATTTCTGATGAAGGATATGTATAGCTTCCACGAAACCCAAGCCGATTTTGATAAATTCTATGCTAAGGCAAAAAAATCTTATCTTAAGCTTTATAAGAGTCTGGGCCTTACCGCCAAGGCGACGGAAGCTTCCGGTGGGGCTTTTAGCCAAAAGATATCGTATGAGTTTATGGTTTTAACCGATGCCGGGGAAGATGATATCTTCTATTGCGATAAATGTGAATTTTGCGTTAATTCAGAAATCTCCAAGCAAAATATAGGTGAGAAATGCCAAAAATGCGGTAAAGGAGTTTTGCACCGAGCCAAGGCCTCCGAGGTGGGCAATGTCTTCGATTTGAGCGATAAGTATGGCAAGGATTTCAAGCTGACTTTCTTGGATAAAAATAACGAAAGGAAACATCCTATTATGGGTTGCTATGGCGTAGGTGTTACCAGGCTCATGGGCGTTATCGTTGAGAAATATCACGACGAGAAAGGCATCATTTGGCCCGAGTCCGTGTCTCCCTTTAAGGCCCATCTTCTTCGCTTAGCCGACCCCAAGTCCAAGGCTGGTAAATTGGCCGACAAGATATATGCATATCTGCTTGCCGATAATATTGAAGTACTTTATGATGAACGGACCGTTTCCGCCGGTCAGAAGTTTGCTGACGCGGATTTAATAGGTATCCCTTGGAGATTAGTTGTAAGCGAGAAAACTGGGGCAAAGATAGAAGTCAAAGCCAGGAATAGTAAAAAAGTTAACTTAATGAGTTATGGGTCTCTTAGACAGATTTTATAAAAACGTTGGCATAGATTTAGGTACGGCTAATTCTTTGGTCTACCTTCCCGGCAAGGGCATCGTGGTTAATGAACCCACTTTAGTTGCGGTTAACGTGCGCACGAACCAGATATTGGCTATAGGGCACGATGCTAAAAAGATGCTGGATCGCACTCCCTCCCACATCAGTCTTATTAAACCTCTTATGGCGGGCGTAATTTCCGACTTTGAAACCACCGAAGAAATCCTGAAATATTTCCTAAACAAAGCCAGTGAGGGCAGTTTAATTTCGAGGTACCGGTTGGCGGCAATAAGTGTTCCCACAAACCTTACGGAAGTGGAAAGAAAATCGGTTGAAGACGCCGTTGTCTCGGCTGGCGTTTCTAAGGTGCTTCTCGTGGAAGAGCCTATTGCCGCTGCCGTTGGTGCCCGGCTTCCGGTAGAGGAAGCCACGGCTAATATGGTGATTGATATAGGCGGCGGCACTTCCGAAATAGCTATTATTTCCGTTGGCGGTACGGTTATATCCAAAAGCCTTAAAGTCGCCGGGCAGAGATTTAATGACGACATCGTAAGGTTTGTTAGAGAAGAGTTTAAGCTTTTAATTGGCGAGCCCACCGCTGAAGAGCTTAAGATTACTATCGGTTCGGCTGTGGCACTGGACGAAAAGATGGAAATGCTGGCAAGGGGTAGGGATATGGTAACCGGGTTGCCTAAAGAAGTTACCGTGAGAGGCACCCAAATTAGAGCCGCCATAAACAGGTCTTTGAAAGCTTTAGCCGATGAAATTAAAATCGTTATTGAAGAATCTCCGCCTGAGCTCGTGGGAGATATCCTGAATCGTGGCATACACCTCTCCGGTGGCGGTAGTATGCTTAAGGGCTTGGATAAATACATCGAAAAAGAAATTACCGTAAAAACATCAGTGGTGGATGACCCTTTGACCTGCGTAGTGAGAGGGCTGGGCATTATTATAGAAAACTTGCCTAAATACGCCCCCATTCTATCTAACCAGCAAAAGCCTAAGTCGGTAAACATATGATATGACCCATTCGACAGAGCTCAGGGTCATACTGAATAATATTGAAGTATGAGGTATCTCTATATTTGCCTCATCGTAGTTATAGCGCTATCGTTAATGTTCTATGACGATTTAAACACAGTTAAGTTTTCTGGCGTCTATTCAATCTCCAATATTTTTAAAAATGTCTTCCCCGGGGAAGATTTAAGAGAAAGAGTAACTGTTCTTCAAACCGAAAATGAAAGTCTCCGGGCGGAAATAATAGGTTTTAAAATAAATCACGAGGGAGAAGTTAAGGTTTATTCAAGCTATCCTTTTAACAATAAAAAAGATGTGAGTATCTCGGGTGGCCTTAATCTCGGATTTAAAAAAGGGGACGCTGTAACAGTTAATAGTAAAATTTTAGTTGGGCAGATAAGCGAAGTTTTGTCCAATTCAAGTATCGTTAAGACCGTTTACGACCCGGATTGGGAAATAGCAGTTAGAATTGGCGAAAAAGAAATAGACGGCCTATTAAAAGGTGGGCTAAGTCCAGTTATAGACTTCATCAAGTCTGACGCTGAGGTTGTCGCGGGAGACATAATTTTAACCGCAAGCCCCGATTTGCCGTACGGCTTGGAGATTGGGAAGATTAAATCAGTCAAAGACAATCCGGGTTCGCCTTTTAAGACGGCAGAGATAGAATTCGCAATCTCTTTGAATTCTTTAAGAGATGTTTCTGTTTACCGCTAGCTTATTCATTCTTTTTTTGGTGAGTCTGTTCCAGCTTACCAATTACGCCTTTGTGGGGCCCATAAAGCCGGATTTGGCTCTGGTCTTGGTTATTTTTCTTTCTTTTATCTATAAAGACTGGATAAAAAGGTTAATACTTATCCTTTTGGCTGCCGTCATCTTTAAATTTGGTGTTGGCTTGGAATTAGGCAACGGGCTTTTTATAGTATCAAGTTTAATCGGTATAATAACAGCCGAAAAGTTACCGGGTTCCCCAGCGCTTAATTTTATTACAGGAGTGTCTATCGCTACACTGGTAATGAATATCACAAGCTTTCACGTAACAACCTTCTTATTGGAGCTGACCTATAACTTATCTACTCTCTTGGTTTACTACTTAATTTATAAGCTATGGCCAAAATAAAAAGGAAGTCAGCCGACTTCGATGAAGTAATATCGGATAGTTTTTCCCGTAATTTGGGCGCGAAAGAGCTACCCCTGAAAGGAAGGGTTTTTATGATGTCTATAATAGCTATAACTTTTATCGCTTTTTTGATTTTAGGACGTTTATTCGTTATAGGCGGCTTCGAACATGCTTACTATAAAAGTCTTGCTTCCGACAATGTGAATCAAGAGATAATAACTCTTGCTCCCAGAGGAATAATATTCGATAGATTTGGTAAAGAACTGGTTAAAAACGAAGCTATTTTTAACGTTAGGTTGCAAATTACCGATATGGTAAAAAACGCAGAAAAAGATGCCGTTTTGAATGCTTCTAGCAACACACTGGGCTTACTCAAAGAAGATTTACTAAAACTTATTTTGGAAACCGACTTGGAGAAACATCCGGATATAGTTATTAAAAGAGACATAACTACCAAGGAGGCTCTGGATATAAAAAGCCTTGGCATAGAGTCTCTGTATGTAGAAAATGGCTACAAGAGGCAATATAAGAGTGATTCTCTGTCTCACATAACCGGTTTCGTTGGTTGGAGTGACAGCGATAAGGAGTTTAAGGGTAGGGATGGATTGGAAGCTTACTACGATGACACTTTGCATGGACAAAACGGCAAAAAAGTAGTTTACCAAGATGCCTTGGGGGAAACCAAAGGAGCCGAAATTCTGAGCGATCCGGTTCAGGGGAATGAACTTAAAACTACAATAGACTATGACTTTCAGGAATATATTCACGGGAGATTACTTAGTGGTTTAGAGGGCTTAGGCAGAACTTCCGGTGCGGCCTTGGCTATTGACCCGCGGAACGGTGAAGTGCTGGCCCTGGTAAGTTTACCGACATTTGATGCCAATAAGATTGGCGACTATCTTGAGGGGACCAACCGTCCCTTGTTCAATAGAGTGGTTAGTGGCGCCTATAATCCCGGCTCAACCATAAAACCGGTAGACGCTACAGCTATCCTTAAAGAAAAAGTAGTCTCGCCCGATTATCAAATATTTTCTCCGGGGTTTATTGAAATCCCTAACCCTTATTTTCCCGATAAGCCCAGCCGGTTTTTGGACTGGCGTCCTCAGGGCTGGGTAGATATATACTCTGCCCTAGCCAGGTCTTCCAACGTGTATTTCTATGAAACCGTAGGTGGCTTTGAGGGTCTTAAGGGCTTAGGCATAGAGCGTCTTAGGATTTACTGGGATAAATTTGGCTTCGGCAAACCAACGGGCATAGATTTACCGGGAGAAGTTGCGGGCTTTTTACCTAGTCCGGAAGAAAAAGAGAAGAGAACTGGAAGCCCCTGGAGGGTAGGCGATACTTACAATGTGGCTATCGGGCAAGGAGACATTTCGGTAAATCTTTTACAACTTCTGGATGCTATCTCTGCCGTGGCAACAGGCGGTAAGGTTTATACACCTCACTTAAAGATGTGCGAGAGCAATATTCTATTTGATATTTCCGACATGTCTCCTGAATTAGCCAAAGTAAAAATCGGTATGGAGGACGGTGTGAATAAAAGTTATGGCACCTCTTTCTCCCTGAAAGATTTACCGTTTAAAGTAGCTGCCAAAACCGGCAGTGCTCAGATATCAAATAATACCAAAACCAATGCTCTCTTCGTTGGTTTT
Source organism: Candidatus Colwellbacteria bacterium RIFCSPLOWO2_12_FULL_43_11 (assembly GCA_001817805.1). GTDB lineage: Bacteria > Patescibacteriota > Minisyncoccia > UBA6257 > Colwellbacteraceae > 2-12-FULL-43-11. The sequence goes on from MHJB01000002.1 coordinate 9,072, forward strand.
GCTCCAAGCGATAATCCTCAAATAGCAATATTGATTCTTGTGGAGGACGCCAGGGAGGGGAGTTTAAACGCAATTCCCGTGGCTAAGGATGTTTTGAAGTGGTATTATGAAAATAGATTAAAGAAGTAAATGAAATACAGCGAACTAAGACAAGATCTGGTTTCGGGCGACTGGATTCTGGTTGCTCCGGGGAGAGGCAGACGACCGGAAGAATTTAAGGAAAAGAGGAAATTAAAGAAGCCTTCCAAAGCTAGTTGTCCGTTTGAAAACCCTAAAAATGCCGCTGGTGGTCCGGCCATAGCTATTTACGGTAAATCCGAATTGCCATCTTTAACTCAGACTAAAGATTGGCGAATACAAATAGTTCCTAATAAATACCCGGCTGTTTTACACGACGGTTTTAATGTTGAGATGAGCAAAAAAGGACCATATTCGGTTATGCCCGGAGTTGGCCATCACGAACTTCTTATAACCAGAGATCACAATAAAAACTTTCCGCATTTAAATAAACGCGATGCCAATTTGGTTTTTAGAGCTTTCCGGGACAGATACTCCAGCCTTTTGGACGATAAAGAAATCGCCTATATCTCCAT
>MHJB01000003.1 GCA_001817805.1 Candidatus Colwellbacteria bacterium RIFCSPLOWO2_12_FULL_43_11
CCTCTTTCCCAGTTCGATTCCCACTAAGGCAAACAATATACAAAATGAGCATACCATAAAGATATGCTCATTTTGTATATGCAGCCCCAAGGGGAATCGAACCCCTATTTACGCCGTGAAAGGGCGTTGTCCTAACCGTTAGACGATGAGGCCCTCCTTCGCTAAAGCTTCGGAGGGCAGGCCCCTCTCTAGCCAGGAAAGCGTTCAAATATTAGCCGATTTCTGCTAAGATGGAAAGACTTTAGAGAAGAATCTATCTCAACTATGTCACTCTACCGATTTTTGGAAATGATTCCTGGGCTTTTAACTTGGGCAACTCTAATTGCCATAGTTACTTTTTCGGCCATAGCTCCGGTTTATGTCGCCCTATTCATTATTGTCTTTGATGTTTATTGGCTCTTGCGCACCGCCTATTTTTCGTTCCATCTAAGAGCAACTTTCAATAAGATGAAGGCCTACTTAAAAGTTAATTGGTTGGAAGAGCTTAATAAGCTTACTCCATCGGAGTCTACTCCCGGGTGGGAAGATATTTATCACCTGGTAATCCTTCCGATGTATAAGGAGCCTTACGAAGTGGTAAAAGAAAGCTTCGAGAGTATCAGAGGGACAAATTATCCTAAAGATAAATTTATTCTGGTTTTGGCAACCGAAGAAAAAGGCGGGGCAGAAGACCAAGAGGTAGCCGGAAAAATTCAAAATGAGTTCGGGTCACACTTCTACAAGTTCTTGACCACTACGCATCCCAAAGATATTCCGGGCGAGCTTGCCGGTAAGGGTTCTAACGAAACTTGGGCCGGTAAGGAAGTTAAGAGAACTATTATAGACGAGTTACATCTAAATTATGAAAATATTTTGGTTTCAGTTTTCGACGTGGATACTCAAGTACCTAAAGAATATTTTGGCAGGCTCACTCACGCTTTCTTACAAGAGCCCGATAGGCAGTTCGCAAGTTACCAACCAATACCGTTATTTACCAATAATATTTTTGAAGCGCCTTCTTTGGCGAGAGTCATAGCTTTCTCCTGTACTTTTTGGCAGATGATGAATCAGTCGAGGCCAGAGCGCTTAACAAGCTTCTCATCGCATTCCATGCCCTTTAAGCCTTTGGTAGAAATTGGCTTTTGGTCGGTGGATCATGTTTCGGAAGACTCAATGATATTTTGGCAATGCTACCTTCACTACAACTCACATTGGAAAGTAGTGCCACTTTTTTATCCGGTTACGATGGACGCCAATGTCGCGCCTAAGTTTTGGCAGACCATGATTAACGTTTATAAACAGCAAAGACGTTGGGCCTGGGGAGCCGAAAACGTGCCTTATATGATTTACGGCTTCATTAAAAACAAATCAATGCCCTTAAGAAAAAAACTTTATTGGAGTTTTCATATAATTGAATCTTTCCATTCTTGGTCAACTAATGCTCTCCTAATCTTCGCTTTAGGCTGGCTGCCTTTATTAATCGGCGGGGAACAATTCAATTTAACCCTCCTTTCTTATAACCTCCCTCAAATAACAAGAATATTAATGACCCTGGCTTCTATCGGTATTGCGAGCTCGGCCATACTGAGTATCTTACTCTTACCGCCAAAGCCCGAATGGTTCAAATTTAAAGATTATTTTTTCTATTTAATTCAATGGCTTTTAATGCCCCTAACCTTAATTATTTTCGGAGCCATGCCCGCGATTGAATCACAAACCAGACTGCTCTTAGGCGGCAAACTTCGTTTAGGATTTTGGGTAACGCCCAAGATGAGGAGTAATTCTTAAGGGGTTACTCTAAGTGAACTTCTCTTTGAAATTCCTTGAATCTTGCTTTTAGGTTGGGCGAATTTTTCAGATTAGGATCTTGTCTAATGGTGTCTTGGGCCTCTTCTCTCGTAGTTTTAATTAAATCCGGGTCTTTTAAGGCGCGCATAGCAATATCGGGCATCCCGGTTTGCTCGTTTCCTAAAAATTCTCCGGGGCCCCTCAGTCGCAAATCTTTTTCGGCTAGTTCAAAGCCGTTTTTGGCGTTTACCAAAGTTTTTAGTCTTTCTTGAACAGCACGGCCCTCTGACTCCGTAAATAGGAAGCAGAAAGATTGGTGTTCTCCGCGTCCTACGCGCCCTCTAAACTGATAAAGTTGAGCCAGGCCGAATCTTTCGGAGCCTTCAATCATCATTATGGTGGCATTAGGCACATCAACACCTACTTCCACTACTGAGGTGGAGACCAAAATATCGATTTCTCCTCTTGAGAAATCGGACATAGTCTTTTCTTTTTCCTGGCTCTTCATTTTGCCGTGAAGCATCGCCACCTTTAAGTCAGGAAAAACTTTTTTCTTAAGTTTTTCGTATTCTTCTTTGACGGACTTAATTTGTAAGGTCTGTAATGTCGCCCAGGTTACCAGTTCATTTTCTTCCGGCTCAATTCTCGGACAGATTACAAAAACCTGCCTGCCACGTCTTACTTGTCCGCGTATAAAGGCGTAAGCCTTATCCCGATTAATCCGGTCAACTACTTTTGTCACTATCTCTTTTCTGCCCTTGGGTAGTTCGCTAATAATAGATAAGTCCAAATCTCCAAACATAGTCATCATAATAGTTCTGGGGATTGGAGTTGCCGACATCGAAAGGAAATGGGGAACGGTTTCACCGTTCAGCATTAAGGCAGCACGCTGCTTAACCCCGAAACGGTGTTGTTCGTCTACTATTACCAGCGCCAGGTTTTTGAAGTTAACATTTTTTTGAATCAGCGCATGAGTGCCGATGACTATTTTTATTTTCCCGTCGGCAACTCTTTTAATAAAATTGTTTTTCTTGGTTTCGGTCTCAAGCTCATCGCCGTAAAAAATCCTGGACTCTTTTGAAAGTAATAATCCTATACCGCCCCGGAAGTCATTAAAAAACTTAGTAAGGGTTTTATAGTGTTGCCTGGCCAGTATTTCGGTAGGTGCCATAATCGCTACTTGATGGTTTTTCTTTGCGGTTACTATTGCCGCGATGCCAGCTACAATGGTTTTACCCGAACCAACATCTCCTTGAAGCAAACGATTCATCGGTCTGGGTCTTTTAATATCTCCAAGTATTTCTAAGATTGATTTTTCTTGGGATGGCGTAAGCCTGAAGGGGAGACTTTTCAGTATCGTTTCTATCTCTTTGGTTTCGGATTCGACAACCGGAGCCTTTTCTTTAGCCAAGGCTATTTTCTGGTATAAATTATTCAGTTGTAAGAGAAATAACTCTTCAAAGGCGAACCTATCTCCCGCTCTTTCGGCGCTTTCTCTCGTATCGGGGAAATGCATTTCCCATAACGCCTGGTTTATTTCCGGTAATTCATTTTTTATAAGTATTGATTCGGGCATAAATTCAGGCACTTTATCCAGAGAGTCCAAAACTTTCTGCGTCATCATCCTGATGCCCTTAGAGGTTAGCCCTCTTGTTTCCGGATAGATCGGCACTAATCGTCCCGTGTGCGTTCCGCCTTCAAAATTCTTATTTATCAGTTCATAGGTTGGATTAGAAAGATATAATTCTCTTTTCCTCTCGGAGACTTTACCGGCAAAGCTCGCTGCCACCCCCTCTTTTAAAATATTTTTAATATAGGGCTGGTTGAACCACACGGCTTTTATTGAGCCCGAGTCGTCGGCAATTAAAGCTTCCACTATGACCATTTTTCTCTGCCAGAGGCGTTTAACTTCTATACTTTGAACTATACCGTGAATAGTTTTGCTGTCTCCGGCAATTAACTCTTCTATATTCGCTACTTCACTCCAATCTTCATAGCGACTGGGGAAGTGCCAAAGTAAATTTTTTACGGTCAAAATTCCCAGCCGTTTGAATTTCATTAAGAAACCGGGCCCAATACCTTTTATTTCCGTAAGCGATGTCGAAAGATTAACGGGCATAATTATATTGTATACCTTTGCCTTTAGCTTGCGGCGGAGCTAACTTTGTTTTAAATTTAGGAAGTTGTAAGAGCCGCCCATAGCTCAGCTGGTAGAGCAGTTGCCTCTTAAGCAAACGGTCCCAGGTTCGATCCCTGGTGGGCGGACAAAAAGATTTCTTGGTGCTCTCGGAGGGATTCGAACCCCCAATAACTGGTTCGAAGCCAGTCGTGATATCCATTTCACCACGAGAGCAATCGAAGGGCCTGCCTGCCGGTAGGCAGGTCTCTAAGCTCAATTTAAGCTATACTTAATGAAAGTGCAATTCAGGAATTTAACAAATATTCCTAAAGAAGTTCAAACTATCTTAACCGAATTAGAGGGGCATAATTTTAAGGCCTATCTTGTTGGCGGCTGCGTTAGGGACTTATTTTTGGATAGAACTCCTAAGGACTGGGATATCACGACCAATGCCTTGCCGGACGAAGTACAAAAGATATTTCCTGATAGCGTTTATGAGAACGACTTTGGCACGGTTGGCGTGAAAACCAGGAGCGAAAATCCCAAACTAGCCTTAGTGGAGATAACCACTTTCAGATTGGAAGAAAAGTACTCCGATTTTAGGCATCCTGACAAAATTAAATTTGCGAAAACGGTTGAAGAAGACTTATCTCGCAGGGATTTTACTATTAACGCTATGGCCTTGGATATCAAAGGTGACTTAGTAGACCCTTACGAAGGCAAAAATGATTTATCGGCCAAGCTAGTTAAAGCGGTTGGCAACCCCAAAGAAAGGTTTGAAGAAGATGCTTTGCGTCTGATGCGTGCCGTGCGCTTTGCCGCCGAATTGGGCTTTGAAATTGAGAAAGAAACCGAGAAAGCTGCCAAGTCTTTAAGTAAACTCTTAGCGATTATTGCCAGAGAAAGAGTGAGAGACGAATTCGTAAAAATTATTATGAGCGACAAAAACGGTCCGGCCTGGGGCGTAGCGATGCTAGAAAATTTGGGGCTTCTTCAGTACATCGTTCCGGAGTTAAGAGAGGGAATAGATATGGGCCAAAATAAACACCACATATATACCGTCTGGGAGCACAATCTGAGAGCACTGGATTATGCCGCTCAAAACAATTATTCCTTAGAAGTGCGTTTAGCGTCTTTGCTTCACGATGTTGGTAAGCCCAGGGTTAAAGGCGGCGATGGGCCGGATTCAACTTTCTACAACCACGACTCCGTAGGCGCCAGAATGACGCTAAAAATTATGGACCGACTCAAATTTTCCAGAGAGTTAACCGAAAAAGTGGCGCACTTGGTTCGCCATCATCTTTTCTATTACAACGTGGGCGAAGTAACGGAGGCGGGAGTAAGAAGGTTTTTACGTCGGGTAGGCCCCGAGAATATTGACGACTTATTTAAAGTTAGAGAAGCAGACAGAATAGGCTCCGGGGTTCCTAAGGCAATTCCCTATAAATCTCGCCACTTGCAATTCATGATAGAAAAAGTCAAAACCGACCCTATAAGTCCCAAGATGCTTCAGGTTGATGGGTCCCGTGTAATGGAAGTGTTAAAAATTACGCCGGGGCCCAGAGTCGGTTGGATATTATCCGCGCTTCTCGAGGAAGTTCTTGATAATCCGAAGAAAAACAGCAGAGAATTCTTGGAAGAAAAAATAAAAGACTTAAATGAGTTAAAAGATTCTGAACTGAAAAAAATAAGCGAAGCGGCTAAGGATAAGAAAGACGAGTTTGAGTCGGGCCTTGAGGAAGATATCAAAAAGAAATATTATGTGAAGTGATTTTCGGGGTGTAGTATACCGGCAGTACGTGCGCTTCGGGTGCGTAAAGACCGGGTTCGATTCCCGGCACCCCGACCAAATTAGACGTTATTTGAAAGAGAATAAAAAGCAAAGACCATAAAACAATATGAACGCTCAGAAGCCACAGTTATATTTTTTATTAGCCATCCTCGCGGGAACTTTCGTTCTGGTTTTTCTCATTTTTAAACCCTTTCTCTATGCGCTCGCTCTGGCAATTGTTTTTGCGACCATATTGCAACCCATCTATCAAAAAATAGTAGGATTCACCCACGGACGGCAAGGACTCTCTGCGCTCGCTACCATCTTAATCGTCGCTGTTTTTATCTTTGTTCCTCTTAAGTTTTTGGGCATACAAATTTTTCGAGAAGCTCAACAACTATATCTTTCTCTTATAGATAATGGCGGGAAAGACGCAATTATTAGTATGGTTAAAAATCTAACGGATAGTCTTCAGGTGTATTTCCCCGCCACGCAAGATTTTTCCGTGAATATTGACCAATATCTTAAACAAGGGTTGGGCTGGCTGATTCAGCACTTCGGTTCCGTATTCTCGAGCTTCGCGAAAATAATGTTAAGTTCTTTCATATTCCTTATCGCTCTTTATTATTTCTTGAAAGACGGACCAAAACTAAAGAAGGCAATTATTGCTCTAAGCCCATTATCGGACGCTGACGATGAAGCGATATTCAAAAAATTGGAGCTGGCAATTGGCTCGGTTATGAAGGGGAGTCTTCTAATCGCGCTTGTCCAAGGTGCTTTGACGGCAATCGGATTCGCCATCTTCGGGATCCCCAATGCCGTTCTTTGGGGGACCGTTACGGTGATAGCCGCGCTCATTCCCGGCATCGGTACCGCGCTTGTGCTTATCCCGGCTGTTTTATTCCTCTTTTTCAAAGGAGATGTTATTTCTGGGGTTGGTCTTGCTGTGTGGGGAGCTACCGCAGTGGGACTTATTGATAATTTCTTGGGCCCGAAACTTATCGGACGTGGCATGCGACTCCATCCTTTGATTATCCTATTATCGGCTCTTGGCGGTATTGGATTTTTCGGACCCATCGGATTTTTACTGGGGCCGTTAACCATAAGCCTGTTTTTCGCTCTCTTAGACATCTATTCCTCTCTGATGTTAAAAGAGAAATCTATAATCTAGACTTCAGACTCACCCTGTATTCGGTAGTTATTGCACGAAAGGTTAAACTTGACTTTGATTTGTAACCCCCTTGACGCCAATAGGCCCCGGCCTACCATAAGCCCTTGGAGGGTAAATTTAGGTGCCGGTCGCCCTAATATCCTTCGAAAACTAAGCTTTTAGCGCGTGGAAAGGCGTAGAAAGGAGCTGGTGCACACTCATTTTTAAGCTATAAAACCGCTATATTTTATGAATAAACCAGAAACCAAGAAGCCTTCACAGGCTCCTCAGGCTCCAGTACAAGCCTAAGTAAATAAAAGGGCGTTATCTATAGACTAGATAGCGCCTTTTTAGTATTCGGCTATCTATTGACAAATATATAGATTTATGGTATAGTAGCAAATAGTATTATTAATTAGTCGTTATTTAACCACCGGAGCAATCCGGACAAAATATATGGAAAACAACATGACGTTGGCAGATAAAATTTCTGCCGCTTTCCTCATCATTCTTATCCTCGCGGGATTTGCAATGATGTGGCGTTACGGTCAGGCTACTATGCGCGCTTCGCTCGACACGAGCTACGCAGAAAGAGCAATCGCAGAGGGCTACCCAAACCCTTACAGTGAAGAGGCTTACAACCTGTTCCACGACGCCAAGTAATTCATTCACCGATAGGACATTACGTCCAACACAACTGGAGCCCATAAAGCTTCAGTTTTTGTTTCTGTTGATAAGCGGGTGTCGCCGTGTTTAAATAGTTTAAGTTCGGGCCTATGGTTCAGTGGCAGAACGCGGCATTCGCATTGCCGAAACGGCGTTTCGATTACGCCTAGGTCCACAGATGAATATTAACAACCACAAATACAAGTTTCTTTTACAAGATACGGTAATCATATTATTAAGCATTCTTCTGGCGTTAGTTCTGGTTAAAACTGACGTTCTTATAAAATTACTTACTTCTACTCGAGAATTAGAATTTCTGGGGAGTTTTATCGCAGGACTCTTTTTCACCTCTATATTTACCGTGGTACCGGCCGCGGTCGCTCTGGGAGAAATCGCTAGAACCGACTCAATAGTACTCACGGCTTTTTTTGGAGCGATAGGAGCGGTAATCGGCGATTTGTTTATCTTCCGGTTCATCAAAGATAAACTTTCGGAACATTTGTTGGAGCTGCTCAAACATCAGGGAGGATTCAAGAGACTTAGAGTATTACTCAAACTTAAATATTTTAGATGGCTGACTTTTCTTATAGGTGGATTGATTATAGTTTCTCCTCTTCCGGATGAACTTGGAATAAGCATTTTGGGATTTTCAAGAACAAGAGTATGGCCGTTCATTATTCTTTCCTTTGTAGCTAACTTTATCGGCATTCTCTTGATAGGATCGATTGCCAGGACGCTCTAATCTATAGTAGATTAAGTAAGAAAAAGCTTTACAAGAGACTTCATTTATGTGAAAATCACGCGGCTGGTTGATGATATTTCTCAACTCCAAACTTAGAAATCAGCCAACATTTATATGGATTCCACAGGTAAGGAGAAATCCGATTTAAAGAACAAATCCACCGGAGACAAAGAGGAGTTAACAACCCCCAAAGTTGTTGTTGATTTTAGTGAGAGCGAGTTTGACAGGAAAATTAAATCCGGGAGAAATAAAGTAGAAGGGGAGCTGGCCCTAGGCGAGAAGCTTTCCATTATTAATTTAATCGACGGAATTATCGAGCATGCTTACGCCATCAGGGCTTCTGATATTCACCTGGACCCGGGACCGGATGAGATAAGCGTTAGATTAAGAATCGACGGCATCTTGCAAGACGTCCACACAATTCCCAAATCAATTCATTCGGAAGTTACCACTCGTATAAAAATTCTGGCTGGGCTTCGGACCGACGAACACCAAGCCGCTCAAGACGGACGTTTTACCATTACCGTTGAAGACGGCTCTGCTATAGACATGCGTGTTTCCATTATCCCGACTTATTACGGAGAAAATATTGTGCTTCGTTTATTGGTTGACCAGGCCGAAGAGTACAGCTTAGAGGCCCTGGGTTTCAGCAAAGATAACGCCAAAAAAATCTTGCAAGCCGTTAAGCGGCCATATGGCATGATTTTGGCCACGGGCCCAACCGGCTCCGGAAAAACCACAACTTTGTATACGATATTAAAACAAATTAACCGGAGAGACGTTTCTATCGTCACCATTGAAGACCCTATAGAGTATGCCATCCCCGGTATAGAACAGATTCAGGTGAATCCGCGCACAGGTTTAACCTTCGCTAATGGTTTAAGGAGTATTTTGCGTCAGGACCCCAATGTCATTATGGTTGGAGAAATCAGAGACTCGGAGACCGCGGGCATTGCCGTAAATACCGCTCTAACCGGGCACTTGGTGCTCTCCACCCTACACACCAATGACGCTGCCACTACCTTGCCTAGGTTATTGGATATGAAAATAGAACCGTATTTGATTGCCTCTACCGTTAATATCGCCATCGGGCAGCGATTGGTCCGCAAAATCTGCGTTCACTGTAAAAAACAATTTCATATGAGCCAAGTTGAACGGGATAGTTTTAAGAATAGCTTAAAAGACGTGAGCCCCGGATTTTTTAGTGATGACATGCCTATGTATAAGGGAACCGGTTGTGAAAAATGCAATCATACGGGCTACTTTGGCAGGATGGGAATTCACGAAGTTTTATTTCCCGACGGCGCTATCCGTGATGCCGTCTTGAGCAAGGCCCCGGCAAGTGAAATCCGCCGACTGGCTATAAAGCAGGGAATGATAACTATTTTGGAAGATGGCCTCACTAAAGTGAAGGCTGGGCTTACCACACCTGAGGAAATCCTGAGAATGTTCTATGAATAAAATATTCCAATCTTTAGGGCAAAGTCTTGAGAAAGTGCAGCCGTCAAAAAAAGCGTCCAAAGACGCCTTCCCAAGGCCACTCTTCCTTAAATTTTCCGTA
>MHJB01000004.1:0-19523 GCA_001817805.1 Candidatus Colwellbacteria bacterium RIFCSPLOWO2_12_FULL_43_11
ACTATATCGGCCAGAGACTTTGCCGTTTTAATATCTTCAAGAGCCGTATTCGCATCCAGGAGGGCTATAGCCGGTTCCGCCTCTCTCACGCCCAATGAATCGGGCAAAAGATTGGTGTAACCCAAATAGGCTATTTTTGCTTGCCCCGCCTTTTTTATAAGAGGCTTATGAGCGATTTCATAATCCGGTCCGGCCCCGACAAAATCTATATTAGCGGAGTTTAAAATAGTCATGGTATCGAGCGCCGCATCGCTCCCATAATCCCAAATATGGTTATTAGCGAGAGAGAGTACATCAAAACCGGCGTAAACAAGACCCTCTATCGCCCTGGGGTCGCCTCTAAAAGAATAGATACTCCCCACTTTAATACCCTTGTCCGATAACGGCCCTTCCAGATTACCAAAAGTTATATCGGCAGCAGTCAAAAAATCGGCCATTCCCAAAAACGGATAACGCCAGTCATTATTCTTAACCATAATTGACCCGACAAGCCGACTAAGCATTATGTCCCCCACAAAAAGAAGCGTGGCCTGTCTGCCTTCCTCAAAAACCTCCTCAAAAGCTTTCCGAGGCGCGGAATTATCGTCTCGTTCTATAACTGTGGAGTTAGACGGTAAGACAAGTGTTGTTCCCAGCGCTAAAACCAGAAACGTTAGAAAGATTAGTGAATTTCTTCCTTCTTTTCTCTTAAGAAAATTCGCCATTGTTCAAATAACTCAACGAAAATTTGGAGCGGTGTCTCTATCAGGAAATTAAAAACAAATATAATAGCGTTATACTTAAGAAGTTGTTTGGAAAGCCACTTGCCCAGTTCGATTGCCGGCAAGAAAAAGAAGTCTATTAGACCCAAAATAAAACCGGGCTTAACTTCGCCTATCATAAGTTCCCGGCCGCGCTGTTGAATTCTCGTACCCGCGAAAGCGACCAGCGATATAAAGAAGATAAAGACCATAATAGAGAACGGACCAAAATTCAATCGCCACAAAAGCCAATAAATAAGGCCGAAGGATATAATAAAATTGACGAGATAAAAAAGTCTCAAAAACAATCTGCGGGCCAACCTCCTCTTTTTTGGCAGGCTCACATAATAAAGGCTCTTTTCTCCTCCATTTAATAAACCTTCAACTTCCGTCTTTACTTTTTCAAGGTTTTCCTTAGACGTGACTTTGGCATTAATGACCAAAAAGAGCATCAGTATCGGCGGAATAAGCACGCTCATGGATATAGCCGTATAGTTGAACGAACCTTGGAGATATTTATCGATAGGCACTTCCAGTGCAAGCACGATCAGAACCTTAGTAAGAAATATAGAAAGGGTGCTGTAAAAAGCGGCCCGTCTTATTCTACCCTTAAGTTTAACCAGTCTCGTTTTATAAGCTTCCCCGATTTTTATGGCTAACTTCTTCTTATCTTCCACCAACCCCTCGAATAAATCGGGGTTCTCGCTTATCACGTCCCCTAAAATCAAATAGGGCGTATCATATCTTTCGGCTATCCTGTAGAAACTTTCTCGCAAGGGATGGAGCAAGGTGTTTCCTATCAAATCTTTAATTTCGGCAATATGAAGAGCAATATGTTTCAAAGTGGCTTCCGTTGGCGCCGACCAATCGGAATAAAGGCTACTGAATAAGTGATAACTTATAACGGCGTCGTCCATTTTAAATAGGGCCCGGTGAGTAGCCACGTGAATTTGAAGTTTGATTTCGTCTTCGGAGATGGCGTTTTTATCCTCAGGCTTGAGCCTAACCCTTGAAATCAAGTCCTGAGTCATAAACATGACCAAGCCCAGTTCTTTTTCTCTGTTTGATAATGTTATTTCGACTTCGTAAGAAGCTATGGGTAAAAGCCAGCCCCCCAAATTTGCCCCAGCCTTATCATCGTTAGCCTTGCCGGAACTAAGTATAAAGATGTATTTATTTAATATCTGTCTGATGGTTTCGATTTTTTGAACCGAAATCTGACCATTCGGAAAATGGCCTCCTCTTATAAGCTCCTTTAAGAATTGTTCCGAGGCTTCCGCCCCGTTCTCTCCCGATAAAATACTGCCGTCCAAAAGCCCCCTCCTTTTAAGAACTCTTTCTATGGCGGTCTTCCTTAAGAGATGCTCTTCACGCCAATCAACAATACCTCTTATCCTTTCGTAGAATGAGGCAACACGGGCCGCCACCTCATCAACGGTAATTACTTCCGTTTCATGGGCTTTGGCGCTCGTCTCGCCTTTATTGGCCGTTATTAACCTTTTTAGTGTCTCCGATAAAACTGGCATATAAAAAACGTGGTTTTAAACCACTACCCTATAGTATTCATTATAAGATTTTTAGCAACTACTTCCTACTGAAGGTGAGAAAGCTGTAATCATAGAGGTTTTTATCATGAGCTTTGTAATCAAGCCTTTCCGTTTCCTGCCATTCGTCCAAATTAAACTCCGGAAAGTAAATATCTCCCTCAAAGTCGTTATAAACTCTCGTTAAGTAAAGTTTTTGCGCCAAAGGGAGAAACTGCTTATAAATTGATGCCCCTCCTATAATCATAACCTCGGGGAAGCCTTTGGCGACTTCCAGCGCTTCTTCAACGGACTTAACTACTCTCGCTCCGGAAACTTTAAAATTAGCGTCTCTGGATAAAATAATATTTGTTCTCTCCGGTAAAAGTTTGCCAATGGATTCATATGTAGTTTTGCCCATAACGACGGGCTTACCCAAAGTTTTTTCTTTAAAATGTTTTAGGTCTGCCGGCAAATACCATGGCAAGCCGTTTTTCTTACCGATTAAATTATTATTATCTAAAGCGGTGATGATGGAAATTATCATAGTAGATTCTTTATACAGAAATTTGAGCCTTAATCGGCGGATACGGATCGTAATTTTCTAAGGTAAAGTCTTCATAGGTAAAACCGAAAATGTCCTTGACTGCGGGATTAATTTTCATGGTCGGTAGCGTCCGCGGAATGCGGATTAGCTGTTCTTTTACCTGCTCCGTATGATTATTGTAAATATGAACGTCTCCGAAAGTATGAATAAATTCCCCGGGCTTTAGGCCCGTCACATGCGCCATCATTAAAGTTAGTAGCGAATAAGAAGCGATATTAAACGGGACGCCCAAGAACACGTCGGCACTACGCTGATATAATTGACACGAAAGTTTGCCGTTAATAACCATGAATTGGAAAATGGTATGGCAGGGAGGCGGAGCGGTGTGATGCGTCCTTATCAGTTCTTCTATCTCTCCCACATTCCACCCGTTAATAATAATGCGGCGGGAAGTGGGGTCATTTTTTATCAAATCCACTGCCGTTTGAACCTGGTTAACCTCTCTGCTATCCTTGGTTCCCCACCGTACCCATTGCTTGCCGTAAATTGGCCCAAGCTCGCCCCATACAGCGGCAAACTTATCATCTGCCTTCATTTTGAGGATAAAGCTCGTGAGCTCCTCTTTCCAAGCATCGCTGTATCTAGGCAGCTTTTCCCGTAATCCACTTTTTACGACATAGTCCTCAAAAGCCCATTCGTTCCAAATCTTCACGTCATGATCAACCAGAAACTTTATATTGGTGTCACCACGCAAAAACCAAAGCAATTCATAAATAATAGCCTTAAGATGAACCTTTTTTGTGGTAAGTAGGGGGTATCCATCGGCAAGATTCATTCTCATTTGATAACCAAAAATACTTTTGGTTCCTGTCCCGGTACGGTCACTTTTTTGAACGCCGTTGTCGGTAATATGCTGCAGTAAATCCAAGTATTGTTTCATTTCAGAATTATTGTTGAGATGTATTCCCTGTTACTTTATAAATGACTCCGGCCTTGTCATCCGATATGTATATTACTCCTCCCGGTTGAATCATAATATCCGCCGGGCGCCCCAAAGCGTTGCCGTCTTTAAGCCACCCGGAAATAAAATCCTCTTCCCCCAAATATTTTCCTGTCTCATCAAGCTTGTATCTCACAATCTTATAACCGGTTGGCGTAGACCTATTCCAACTCCCATGATAAGCCACCAGTAAGTTATACCAATATTCTTCGGGCCAGCCTTCCTCCGGAATAAAAGCCAATCCCAAAGGAGCCGAATGAGCCGGAAGCAATATTTTAGCCGGCACCTCAAATGGTTCCATGCAAGGATTTCTAAAATAAGTATTTTTATCAAAATCGGTGTCGTGAGTATTTTCTCCGTAACAAATCGGCCAACCGTAATTTTTACCTTCTTTAATGATATTTATTTCATCCGGCGGCGTATCGTCCCCCAATAAGTCCCTCCCCATCTCTGTCGCCCAAATATCTCCGGTTACCAAATGTATCGTCATAAAAACAGAGTTACGCAAACCTCTGGCAAACTCTTTCAGTTCCGTTCCGTCATAATTGGCCGTCAAAATCTTTGCCCTGCGCCAATCCGACTCGTGACAAACATTACAAGACGAACCAACCGATATTAAAAGTTTGTCTTCATTGGGATACGGCATAAACATAATCGTCCTCGAGGTGTGATTGCCGCCACCAGGTAAGTCTATTATCTTCTTCTTATTAAGAGCTTTTAAGGCTTTTGAATCGTAATCATAAATCGCCACTTGGTTAACCTCGGCGATGTAGAGTTCGCATTTATCTCTGCAGCGAAAGGCCAGACCATTAGGCTTGTTTAAGTCGGATACCACAGTTACTGTTTCGTCAGAAAGGCCATCACCGTTCTTGTCCGGTGTTAAAGCTACGACTTTACCTTCGGATGGGATACTAACGAGTATGTTGCCCACGGGGTCATGAAGCATAACCCTCGGTGACACCAAGCCTTTGGCAAAAACGGACATATTGAATCCTGCCGGAATACTCAAGGGCATTCCGGTTGTATTTATTACTTCGGTTATATCTTCATTGGGCTCCGTAAAAACCGGCCATACGCCTTTAAGATTGTTATTATAAAAAATCGCTGCCCAAGCCAGGCCATAAAGCAAACCTAAGACCAGTAAGAAAATTAATAATCTTTTGACTATTATAGGCACCTGCTAAAGCCGCAGCTCTTACAACTGATACACCCCTCAGCCATAGTTAGAGACGAACCACAATCCGGGCATTCCGGCATAAAGCCATAGTTAGCTATATTCTTTTTAACTTCTTTAGGGGTGGTTTGAGCCGCTTGAGACAAAGCCTGGGCTATTTCTACTTTGGTAGTTGCCGTCACTTCCACCAACTTTTCATCGAATAGTCCGTGAGCTCCCGCGCTTTTAACGTGTTCCTCCAGAATTCTGCCGATAGCATCCGGTAGGGAAAGGATTGTGCCTTTCGCGGTTAACGTTGGCATCGGTCCACGAATACCTTTCATATCGCTTATTATTTCTTCAACTTTAATGCCGGACCGTAGAGAAAGAGAAATCAAACGGCAAATTGCTTCCGATTGTTCTTGAAAAAACCCTCCGCTCTTGCCAATGGTCGCAAAGATTTCAAAGGGCACTCCCTGGTCGTCGTTGTTAACCGTAACGTAGAGGTTGCCGTAACCGGTTTTTACTTTATAAGTTTTGCCCGATAACGCTTCCGGTCTCACTCTCGGCTCCAACCTACCCTGATCAATGGCCAATTCCATCGAAGGTTCTTTTTCTGTTTTTTCTTTCTTGCGGGGGTCGGTAACGGTTGACGCAATATTTTCGCCCGTACCCAAATTTAAAATTTGAACATTGCGGCTGCCCTCACGGTAAACCGTGCAACTCTTGCATCCGGTGCTCCATGCCTTAAAGTAAACTTGCTTAACATCTTCCTTAGTAGCCGCGTTAGGTAAATTAACTGTCTTGGAAATTGAATTATCAACATATTTCTGGAAAGCAGCCTGCATATTCACGTGGTCGTCACCGGACATATCCATAGAAATTACAAATGTGTCCCGTAAATCCTGCGGCAAATCGGTTAAGTGTTGGATGCTGCCGGTCTTAATGATTTCTTCTTTTACTTTAGCAATAGTAGCTTCATCAAACTTCCGCCTGTGTAGCTCCTTCTCAAAGTGCTGGTTTAAGTATTGATACTGAATGCCGTCTTTATCCTGTTTCACATAAGCCAAAGCAAAGTTGGGTTCAACGCCTGATGAGGTGTCGTACATCATTGAAATAGAGCCTGTGGGAGCAACGGTAGTTAAGGCCGCATTCCTCATTTTCACCTTCTTACGGAAAACACTAAGGTGAATGTTCGGGAAAACCCCCTTCTCTTTGGCTAACTGCTGCGACATCTCATGAGCTGACTTGGTTATGAAGCCCATAACCTTCTCGCCCATCTTAACGCCATCAGGCGAACTATATTTAATGCCCATCTGATAAAGCAAATCGGCAAATCCCATTATGCCCAAGCCAATACGGCGGTCTTTGCGCGCCAACTCCGTTACTTGGGGCACCGGGAAATCAAATCTATCTATAACATTATCCAACATCCTCGTGGCTGTCTTCGTCACGAACTTAAGTCTGGGCCAATCGACTTTGCCGTCTTTAACAAACTCGGCCAAATTAATGGAACCTAGATTGCAATTGTCATAAGGATGCAGGAACTGCTCGCCACAAGGATTAGAACACTCGATTCTTCCCAATCCCGGCAAAGGATTTGTTTTATTTATAGTATCGATAAAAACAATTCCCGGCTCACCGTTTAACCAAGCATAACTAACAATCTCATCCAGCATCTGTCCGGCTGTTATATCCAGTTCTTCAAAACCATAAACGCTGCCGTTAGGATGCCTTAATATTTTTCTTGGCTTCATTTTTTCTCCGCGCCAAGTCCCGTACCATTGCTTGTCGGGCTCCTCCATCGCCGTTCTCATAAATTCATCCGTTACCTTAACCGAAATATTAAAGTTTCTTATTTCTCCTTCAACTTGTTTGGAACGAATGAAATCCAAGATGTCCGGATTATCAACGCTCATCATCGCCATATTAGCTCCATGTCTACCCTGTTGTTTAATTGTTCCGAAAGCTTCGTTATAAACTTTCAAAAAAGAAATCGGACCAGAAGAAACTCCACGAGATTTTTTTGTTGTGGCCATCGCCGGGCGAAGTTCGTCCAAAGAAAATCCTAAACCCGATCCGGCCTGTTGCAAAAGCGCCGCATCTTTCAAAGTTTGGAAAATACTTTCCATTGAGTCGTGAATCGGCAAAACTATACAGTTGGCAATTAGAGATGTGCTACCTCCCGCGTTAGTGAGAGTTCGTCCTGCGGGCGTGAACTCCTTGGTGGACATTACGTCGAAGAAATCCTGTTCAACTTTATTAATAAACTTCGCGTCATGCTTATAATCCTTCTCAACTTCGGCTAAAGCACCCGCTACGCGATGAAACATATCGGCTGGCGCCTCTTGCTTCCCCTCTTGATCAGTCGCGAGATATCGTTTACGCATCATCTTCAGGGCGTTCTCCGAAAAACTCTTATTGACCATTTCATCACTTCTCCTCATCGCGACTTTTTTCATGCTTTTCTTCATAAGATTTTTTCGGCGACTCATTTTTCTTTATATTAGCACGGTGCTTGTGGATAACCCTCAAGCTCTCCAAAAAGTGTTACTAAGACCCTTATGTAATTTGAGGTTTTTGATTGATTTTCTTCAAGAACAATAATTTGACAGTAATTGGCAAGACTGAAAAGCCGACCCCAAAAGGCCGGCTCATAACCCAAATTTATACAAACCTATCTTTTTTTCTTCCTCAAGAAAGTTGGTATATCCCAAACGTCATCGTCCTTCTTCGGCATCTCAATCGTAGATTTTTTAGGCTTTTCGTCAATCAAAGAATTATCCTTGGGCTCAACTTTTACTTCTCTGTCTCTCACAGGCATGCTACTGGACTCATTGGGAGCAAATAAATTCATTGAATCGTCACGTTTGACCGATAATCCGTTAAAACCGGTAGCGACCAGTGTAACTTTAATTTGTCCCGCCTTAAGTTTGCGGTCAGGGTAAGCGCCAAAGATTATTTTAGCTCCCGGATCAACGTTCTCGGTTATTATTTTAGCCATCTCGCTTATCTCCACCATCTTTAAGTCCCGTCCACCGGCCACACAGAATAAAATTCCTTTAGCGCCATCTACCGTTGTTTCCAAGAGCGGGGAATTGACCGCTTGTGTCGCCGCTTTAATGGAGCGGTCCTTACCTTCGGCAAGACCAACTCCCACAACCGCGGTTCCCGAATCGGCCATGATGGCCCGGACATCCGCGAAATCAACATTCACCAAACCGGCGGAAGTTATAACTTCAGTGACGCCCGAAACCGCGCTCTTTAAGATCTCGTCAATTTTTTCAAACGCTTTCAAGATTGGAGTTTCATTATCAATCACGCTAAAAATTCTGTCGTTCGGTATCACGAGCATTGTGTCCACTTTATCTTTTAGTCTCATGAGTCCCTCTTCGGCAATGCGCGCTCTTTGCGATCCTTCAAAAGTAAAAGGTTTGGTAATTATGGCAACGGTGAGCGCTCCCGTCTCTCGCGCGAGGTCAGCCACAACCGGCGTTGCTCCGGTTCCGGTGCCTCCTCCGAAGCCAGCTGCCAAAAATATCATATCCGCTCCTTTCAATGCCTCGGCGATGTCAGCTTGGTTCTCTTCCGCCGCCTGTCTCCCTAAATCGGGATTCATACCGGCTCCCATGCCACGAGTGGCAATTCGCCCTATATGTATTTTTTGCTTGGCATCACAATGCTCCAAGTCTTGCGCATCGGTATTAATCGCGATAAATTCCACGCCTCTTATAAAGTCGCTCCCCATTCTGGTAATGACATTGCCTCCGGCTCCGCCTATACCTACTACTTTAATACTCACGAAAGGCTTATTTTTAGACCTTTCTTGGCTAGACACCGAGTAGCTTTTCCTGGCTTTTCTTCTTTTTCTTTTAGGCATAGGCTATGGCAGAAGATTTCTTAAAAAATTGATGAAAAAGTTACCTTGAGTCATTGGCGCTCTTCGTGGTTCGAGCTCCCGACTCCATAATAAGAGGCCTAAAACGGAAACATATTCAGGAGACTCCAGAATTTCTGACATTTCTTTAGCATTCGCCTCAAACAAATTTGGCTGAGGCAAACCAATCTGGGCTGAGAGTTTTAACTCACCCCTTAGAAGTTCAACTACTCCCGGGAGTTTAGAACCGCCCCCGGTAAGCACTACCCCTCCAGGTAATCGCCCTGCTTTACCAACTAATCTTAACTCATTATTAACCAGCTCGCAAATTTCCGTAAGTCTGGCTTCTATTACCTCCGCTATATATTTTCTTGATGGCGACCCCTTAAGGCTTGGGTCAACTTTCTTAAGCTCAACACTTTCTTTCGCCGAAACTTCCTTAGCCAAGGCATAGCCATAAGCAACTTTAAGTTTTTCGGCCGTCTCAACCGGAATCTTTAAAGCCACCGCCAAGTCATTGGTAACGTGGCCCGCCCCTACCGGAAACATCGTAGTGTGTAATAATTTATTTTCTTCATAAACTGCCATACCGGTTGTTCCGTATCCGATATCAACGAGGAGAACGCCCAACTCTTTTTGATTTTTGGTTAAAACAGATGTGGCTGATGCCAAGGGTCCGAAAATCAGTCCGGAGATACTTCCGCCTGCCATACCGACACATTTCATTAAATTTTTAACCGCCGGCTCGAAAGCATCTATGACCACGCTCGCCACTTCCAGTCTCGCTCCCACCATGCCCAATGGATCTCTGATGTCACCTACTCCGTCAACAATAAATTCTCTCGTTATGGTATGAAGTATCATTCTGTTGGAGGGCAGATGGACCGCTTCCGATGCTTGTACGGCTCGCGTCATGTCATCACGATGTATCTCCGAGCTCGCGCGAGAAACGGCAATTATGCCGCGCGATATTTGCGAATGAACATCGGAGCTCCCTACATTAAGATAAATATTGTTAACCGCGCTTTTGGAAAACTTTTTGACTTCTTGTAGAACCCCGTTAACGGCCGAGGCCGCGTCTTCCATATCAACCACTATCCCCTTTCTCAATCCTCGAGAGGGTCTCTCTATTACGTGAAGTAACGATATTTTGTTCGTTGGGTCTCTCTCGGCTACTACCGCCTTTACCGAGCTCGAGCCAATGTCTAAACCTAAGATTTGATTTTTTGCCATTTTAAAAGTTTGTTTTCCAGACGTTCCATTTTAATTCTATCATCATAACGCTCATGGCTAAAATCCAACAAGTGGAGAAGCCCATGAATTAATAGATGTTCCAGGTTTTCTCCTCGGCTTTTTATATAAGCCGGGTCAAGGTACACCTCTCCCAGAAACTTTTTGGCTTTCTTAGGAAGCTTGGGGAATACCTTTGACGCCCCAAAAGACAGAACATTAGTAGTCTGATTTTTGCCCCTAAATCTGGCGTTAAGAGACTTCATTACGCTACCGTTCACGAGGTTTACTTCTATATAAGAGTCTTTCTGGCCCAAAAAGACCAAGGCCTCTTTGGCCAAACGGCCGAGCCTTTCCCCCTCTAAACCAATCGAAGCCATTAAGAGGTAAGCTTTTTGACTATAGCGCTCACCCTCCCCGCTTCTGCTTGCCCCTTAACTTCGGCCATAGCAAGCTTCATAGCTTTACCAAAGTCTTTTTCGCCTTGTGCGCCATTAGACAGCGCTTTTTTAACTAAGCCTTCCAGAACCTCGTCGGTAAGCTCGGGCGGCAGATAAGATTGGATGATGGCAAGTTCTTCGACCTCTTTATCTTTTAAGTCGTTTCTCCCTGCTTTTCCGTAAATATCAATAGACTCTCTCCTTTTCTTAACTTCCTTTTTTAGTACATCCATTACCTCTGCCTCGGTTATAGCCTCTTTACTCTTCGCTTTCTTCTCAATCTCACGATTGTGAATGGCGGAGGCCAGTAACCTTAAAGTCCCAAGCTTCATTGCTTGGGCGCTTTTCATGGCCTCTTTGATATCGTTATTTATTTTTTGAACTAGGTCCATTCTATAACAGGCCCAACTTCCTCTCCTTCAATATTGCCTGAGTTTTCTCGGCCTTATACATAGCGGAGATGTGCCTCTTGTTCCTGGTTACCCGCCTATGACTGAAGCGGCGCTTTTTAGCTTCACGCAAAACTCCGCTTTGCTGAATTTTTTTGGTAAAGCGATAAATTAAAGCGGCTGTTTGTTCTCCTTCTCTTTTTTTAACTACCATTTTTAAATTTTAGTATTCTTTCTTTTGTTTCTTTAACCGGCTCTTGGGGCGGATTTTTTACCACCATATGCAACGACCCTCCGCCATCCCCCAAAAACCTTGGGATAACATGGACGTGGAGATGATCAATCGCTTGCCCGCTTACTTTACCGTGATTAATGCCTATTGTAAAGCCTTGCGGAGTTAAAGCTTTCTCGAGCATCTCGGTCACTTTTTTTACCGCCAGGAACAGAGATTCGACATCTTCTTCGTATAAATCGATTATATTCTCCGCATGAACCTTAGGGATCAAGACCGTGTGCCCCAAGGATATGGGATGTATATCCAAAAATCCCAGAACTTCCGCGTCTTCATATATAACATCCGAGGGTATTTCGTGCTTGCCAATCTTACAAAATAAACAATCTGCCATAATTTTATAAATTTTTAGCAAAGCGATTAAATTTATTTAAAATAGTGAGCATCGAGCACTCAGTATTGTTCATCATATTATATTTTAATTTCCGCATTGATTAATTTTGTCATAATTATTCATAGAAAATGCTGAGTGCTCGGCTGAAGTTTGATGGATACATTTTGTCGCCCATAACTCCAAAATGTATATCAAGCCTTCAGCCTTCTCTTAACCTCTTCTACCACTTTACTCAAAGGAACGGACTCTTGGACGCCGTTTTCCATATCTCGGATGATTATACTTTCTTCGTAGGCTTCTTTCTGCCCAAAGATGAGCGCTATAGGAGATTTCATTTTAGCTGCCCGCTCAAGCTGTGCCGATAAGGAATCTTTCCCTAAAGCTTCCAAAATAGGCATATTCTCTCTTCTAAACTCTTCTATAAGAGCCAAGCCTTTCTTTTTGGTAACTTCGCCAACGTGAATCAGAAAGACTTTAGGCCTAAATCTGTGATTCTGATAAGCCGTATCTGCTCTAACCGTTTCTATAATGCGCTCCATGCCCACGGCCACCCCCGTTGCGGGAGTCGCTCTCCCTCCAAGCATTTCGGCCAGGTAATCATAACGGCCGCCGGAAGCCAAGGCTAAATCACTGCCCTCGGTAAAAATTTCGAATACTGTCCTGTTGTAGTAGTCCAGTCCCCTTACCAAATGCGGGTTCAAAGAATATGGAATGCCAACTTCGTCCAAAAATTCCAAAACTTCTTTAAAGTGAGCCTTACACGCGCTGCACAAGCTATCCAAAATACTCGGTGCTCCTATTTTTACCGGAGCGCATATTTCGTTCTTGCAATCAAGAAGCCTCAGCGGGTTTTTATCCAAACGATTGGCGCAATCTTTACAAATCTTCTGTTTTTTATAGTATTCCACGAGCCTCCTACGATAATTGGGACGACAAACTCGACAGCCGATGCTGTTTATCTGAACTGTCATATTTTTAACCTTAACTTCTTCCAAAAACCTGTAAGTGGCAATTATTGACTGGGCATCGTATAACGGGTCGCTTTCTCCGCCCACTATCTCAAAGCCCAACTGGGTAAACTGTCGGTATCGTCCTGCCTGCGGTTTTTCATGCCTGAAAACAGGACCTAGATAATAAAGTTTCAGAGGTTGCGGTAGCTTATGAGAACCGTGTTGCAGATAACTCCTCATAACGGGGGCCGTAATCTCCGGTCGCAATGCCAGCTTATCGCCTCCCTTAGTGCGCAATGTAAACATTTCTTTCTCTACAATATCGGTCACCTCGCCAACGCCGCGCACAAATAGCTCTACATTTTCCAGTATAGGAGTTTCTATCTTGGAAAAGTTATAAAATTCAGCTATCTCTTTGGCTACTTTGTAAACCTTATCTCTCAAAATCCACTCCGCAGGCAGAATATCGTGCATGCCCTTGGGCGATTGAAAAAGTTCCGGTTTAACCGCCTCCTTATCTTTTTTGGGTATTTCTTTCTTTATTGCTGGCATTAGGAAAAAGTATAACTTATGGCCTGTCTAAATATTTGGAGCTTTCCGGGAGGCCAAAATCTCAAACGCACCGTGCCAATTATCTCGTCTCGCTTAAGCGCCCCCCAACTCCTCGAATCAAAGCTCTGAGGCCTATTATCGCCCATAACAAAAAATTCGTTCGGCGCCAAATCAAAGACTCTTGCTCCAACCACAGACCCGGCAACCGGTAAATAGTCTTCTTGTAAAACTTTGTCATTTACCTTAATTTCGTCACCGCTTATGCTTACTTCCTCTCCCGGCAAGCCTATTACCCGCTTAATATAAAATTCGTTTTCGTTCCGTGGGTTATGAAAAATTATCACTTCCCCCCTTTGAGGCTCGCGGAAGCGATAGGTTATCTCATCAATCAATATATAATCTCCATTTTCAAAGTTAGGCTCCATGCTCGCCCCCTGCACAATGAAAGGTTGGGCTATAAAGGTATAAATGATGAATATTGAGATTAGGGCTATAGCAAGCGTCTCTAGAATTTCCCAAACGGGCAGAAGAAATTGTCTCATTTGGTGCATTCTAATACAATAAATAAGTGCCTGCAAGCCTTGCCTTTCGGCAGGCAGGCCCGTTTAGTAACAGGAAATTGCGCAAAAACCAGGATAATTATAGTGTAGATACATATATAAAACTTATGATAAAACAATCAAAACTTTCTTTTAAATATAAGTTAATAGTTGGCCTCGGCAATCCAGGAGACGAGTATGCCAATACTTACCACAACGCTGGCCTGCTTTTTTTATCTTGCCTCGCCCCCGGAACCCGATTCAAAAGAGTTTTAGACTTCGCTTATTTGAAAAATGGGGATTTAATCTTGGTGAAACCGCTCACTTTCATGAATGAATCCGGCAGGCCCGTACTCCAGGCCTTAAAGTATTTTAAACTCACCCCGGATAAGTTATTGGTAGCTCATGACGATTCCGATATAGGAATTGGGAATTATAAGATATCTTTAGGGCGCGGGTCGGCAGGACATAACGGAGTTGAATCTATTATTAAATCTTTAGGCAATAAAGATTTTGGCCGGTTGCGACTAGGCATAAGAGGTCCCGAAAAAAACGGTAAACGGCTTAGGGCGCAAGAATTTGTTTTAAAACAAATTTCTAAAAAAGATAAACTGCTTTTGGAAGGCTTGTTCCAAGAGGTAAAAGTTACTCTTACAGAATAACCGTGAATCTTATTTGGAACTTTACCCGGCCGTCGGACAATTTACTGAAACCGGTAATTATTTCAACGTCTTTGAAATGAGACGATTGATTTAACTTATCACGAAAGAGGTATGCAGTATCTTCGTCCAAGGCCGTTACTTCCAAAGTAACCGGTTCGGAAATTGATTTAAAATTCAGTTTGCCGAACACGATAAGCGGTCCTTGCACCGCCGGTTTCTCTACTTTTAAAGCCTCACTTACATTCACCAGTTCCTGACTTACGGTGGTTTCATCCTGCTTTTTATCGTCCTGAGCTTTGATTTCCTCGGCCGGAATTTGCGCCGGGAAAGATAAACTCTTGATTAAAAACGAGATATCAAATCCTAACTGACCGTTAGATCTGGCAATAATACTCGAGAGTGGTAACTCTACTTCGTCTAACTGTGGCTGTGCCTCAAGTTTTCTTTTGAAGTCAACTATGGTGTTTTCGCTGGGCGCCGTGCCCGATACAACGACCGGTCTCAAGAGCGACTGCAAATAAATCCTATCGAAAGAAACCCGATCCAAAGCCAGTTGATCCAGATAATAGAGTAACGGCGAAAACTTCTGGCTGGAATTTCTGGCTTGAGAAACAAAGCCCACCAGCCTATTGAAATCCTTGGCTTTATCCTCTAATCGTATTACCTCCTGAATCCCCGACTGATTGGTATTTGTTGGGTCTATATCCTTGGTTAAATTGTCCGCAGCTTTTGTAAGATAGATATCGGTTATGGCAAATATAATCAGGATAAAGCCGCCGACCGCGAATAGAACATTGCGCCAAATGGAAGTAAATCGCAAAGCCTGTTCTTGCTCAAAGATGTTGGCGGCCGACTCGCTGGTTAAGCTTATATCCGTATCGTCAGCCCTGGAAATTTTGCCTCTTAAAACCGCGCCGGTCACAACAGATACGTCCTTTGTATCTAAAGTCTCTAGCTGAATACTGGAAAATTTTTCGCCGATAAAAGCTTTGATTTCTTCCCTCAACACCGGGGCGACAACAATAATATTTTTAATCTGACTACCCCAGTGGCCCAGATAGAAATTCAGTACCTTAGCTGTCTCACTCTGAACCGCATCTTTCAAGTTTTCCAAAGAGATGCTTCTGTTGTCCGCTTGTATAAGATTCCACTGATAGAAGTAATTAAAATAAAGATTATTATTCTTAATCACGACAAAGTCCAAACCTTCGGGAATAAGATGTATCACCAAATACGCAGAAGTATTACTTATGGCTTTTAAATACCTCAAATGTCTGACCAAACTCAAAGCGGCAAATTCAACTGCGGCTATACCAAAGCCAGCCCCGTGTAAAGCCGTAACAATCTGGTCAATATTGGCTGATGGCATAAAAGCTCCAAGGATTTCCAAGGAACCTCCGCCTGTTTCCGTTTCGCCCACTTTTTGCCAGCCATAATAAGAAGCTTCAATGGGAATGGGCGATATCATTCTAAGATTAAGCTCAGCCGCCTCAGCCAAACCGGTCTCGGCTACCTTAGGCACATTGAAAGATTGGATATAAGTATTGCTGTCTGGCAAAGAGAGAACGACATTCACTACTCTCTTGGCATCAGCGGATATCTGGGCATGCACTTGTTTTAAGGCGGAGGTAAGATTAGCCACTTGCCCATCTTTTACTTTCCCACCTTCAATTATCCCCGGCGGCAATCGTAAAGAAGCCCGTTGTAAACTGTCCTTCTTTATCTTTAAAAAATGAATAGCCGAATCGGTTATCTCTAAACCCCCGATTTCAGGCATTGGAGATATCAAGCGGCCAAAGTTACTGAATATGTGTTTGAGTTTCATAAAACTAAATCGGTTTTTCGGCTATGGAAATCACGTCTATTTTCCCCGTGGTAGTATCAACTCCCACAAGCGCCTCCACCATCTTCTTTCTACTTATGACTGTCGCCGTAGACCTAACTGTTAAAGTATTAACGGGGGCGTTATCTATAATTTCAACCAAAACCGTTGCTCTACCTAAAGTTATGGAATAAGGCACAGCGCCACCACAAGAAGTAGGGCAACTCTTATAACGGATTATCTTAACCAGGCCGTCTTGCGCTCCGGCTCGGGCCGCTGCCAATGCTTCGGTAGATAATCTGGAACTAAAAACGGTGTTAGTCAAAAGCGCGGACACCACAACACCAGCTATCGTGAGTTCTATAACGATGCTGGAAATAAGAAGAATAACGGGGAGGGTTGCTACGCCGGACTTATTCATATCAACTTATTGAATTTTAACACGGAGCAAGTTTATAAGAAACTTACCGTAAGAAACTATTAATAGACTCTTTGAACCGTAAACCGGGTGTACCCCTCTTGAGCTTGAGTGTTCCTGGTATTAGTAATAGACCAAACGTGTACTTCAACCCATTGGCCGGCAGTCATATTAAGCACATCGGAAGCAGCTATAGTTGGTGTGTCACTAGCACCGCTCGCCTTAAGTAAGGCAATGGATGAATAATTGCCGCTTTTTACAATAGCCAAATCAAACCTATCTAAAGCAGCGGGGTTTTGTATACCGACGCTCGCATTTACAATATAGCGTCCGGTGGCTTGGGCAGTAAATCTGTTGGATGAAAACTCATTTAATCCGTCGTAACTTTCAGTCTGGAAGTTGATCGTGGTTTCCACGCTTTGAGAAAGAGTCTGGCCGGTACTCTGATAGGCTCTCGCGCCCGAAGCAAATCCACCACTCGAGGCCGCCGTCGCCTGCGTCGTTCCATCGGGGAATTTGAACCCGCCGCTCGTTGACTCAATAACTCCGTTGGCGGCAAGTTTGGAAGTATTTGGAACCATGCCTAATCCCCAGTTACCCGTGATACTAAGCGTGGCTTGAGCAGAATTACTTGTCCAAAATTGAAGAGGGGTACTGTTAACCGAACCTATACCTATATTGCCTCCGTAAGCCTCAAATTTCCCCTCACCTCCATCGGTATTGTTTTTCACGTATACTCCTCCACCACCGGTCACAACTACGGCCAAACCTTCTCCTAAGGGACCGACAGTAGGAGCAGCCACGTTAGTGACAGTTAAAAGCTTTGCACTGGGGGTGCTTCCTCCTATAGTCGCCTTGCCGGTATTGTAATAAATATCGCTGCCGCTCCCCATCCAGTAACCTACGTCTTTCCAAGAAGTACCATTATAAACTTTCACATTGTTTCCTGTAGTGTTGAAATAGAGGGTACCAGCCGTGGTGGAAACGGGATCAATAGCAGCAGCGCCAAGGCCCAAAAGGTTACTCACAAAAAGATTCTTCCACTTGCGAGTGACACCGGTTATTGAACCAATACTTATTGAATTATCCACATTGGGAATAAGGTCGGAGTCGAAAGTGGCTGCGGAAGCCCGGCCCACGGCAGACCTTAGAGTTTTGGATATCTGGAGATCAGGGTTAGCGGAGTTGTAGGTCAAGCTCGCGTCAATCTGGACCGTGGCATGGCCGCCAAGGACATCAAACTTAGTGAAAACTAAGGAGTTTTCGGGAAGACTCGGGTTATTAACTTTGGAAGTCGTGAGGTCCTTGGCTAGAGTGAGGTCACAGAGATAATCGTCGCTAAGATTGGCGTCATTAGTATGGCCTTCGGCGACCTTAACAACGTTGTTTTCAAGATAGATGCAAGTAGGGTCTTTAGTACCGGTAGGGTCTGTATACCTAAGTCTTAAAAAAGAGCCGGAGGCGGTAGCGGGATTGCAGCTTCCCTGATTCGCGCCCACGCATTCCACCAGAGAAGCGTCTCTTACAAGACGCTGCACGGTCGAGAGGACAAGGTTTAATTCCTGGCCTACTTGAGTCGAGACTATTTCGGTATTTTCTATTCTCGTGGTAATCACGAGGACTGTGGTAAGCAAGCCTGCGGCTACTATAAAAACCGCGGTATAGATGAGGAGTTCAATTAGAGTAAACCCAAATTTTTTATTATTTTTCGTCATAACGATGGCGTTTTCGTCTCTGTCACTGGCGCGGAAAACGCGGTAGTCGGAATTTTTTGAACTTTAGTGGCCGTGAACTCCGTCTCACTCTTTATATTTTGGGCCGCTTCAACTTTAACTTGGTCTCCAACTTTCAAGTCGCTGAATTCTATTTTCTTCTCCGGCACCTCTTGCGGCAAAACACTTCCGCCGGTCGGTACTGGCGGCGCGGTTCTTTCAAAAGTAAATTCGGTAATTTGAGTTTCCGGTCCAACCCTAACTGTTCTAACTTCGGTTGGCGTAGTAGCGCCGGGTTGGGGAGGAAACTGGACAAAAGAGATGATTTCAATCTCAATAAAATCTTTACCAATATCTTTAACCGTGCCCGATAAGCTGAAGACTTCTTCCGGCGGCGGTGGGAAATAAGTTGCCAGGCTGGATTTTAAGTTGGCAATTTCCGTCTCCGAAGATTTTTGCCCGACCATATAACCGTAAAAATAACCGCCTGCCGCCGCAACTACTACCAAGACAACGCCCACAATGTAATAAAGAGTTTTGTTGTTATTCATAAAACGAATTATTTATTTTCTAATACTTGAACCCTCGACTTAAGATCTTCAATTTGTTTTTGTTGTTCCTTAATAGCCTCCACCAAAAGAGCGCTTAACTTGCCGTAATCCATACCATTGGCGTCTACTCCGTTCTCGTCATAAGTTACAACTTCCGGGACAACTTTGCCTACATCTTCCGCTATCATACCGATGTCGTGTTTGCCGCCGTTCTCTTTCTTCCAATCAAAGTATACACCGGTAAGTTGGGTGACTTTAGACAAGGCATTCTCAATAGGTGTTATGTTTTCCTTCCATCTGCCGGAAGACCATATCCACCAGGTGTGAGCGATTCCCTGCCCGCTAGAGTTAGCAACATTAGGTAACTGAAGCCTATAGACAGGCGTAGTACTCATCTGTCCCAGGTAAGTATTGCCACCAACGTTTAAGCCGCTCCAAGCTTGAACGCTCGATAAGTTACTTATGCCATTAGGATCAAGTTGGTAAAATGAGTTGTTGTAATCAACGAATTGAGGTGAGTACAGCCAATAAGATGTGGATTGGCCTCTAGCGGTGACGGTTGCTAGGGTATCTACTTCAGCTCCAGCGGCAGGCCAAGTACTCCGGCAGGTGCCCGCAAGACAGAGAGTACTTAAATTGCTCGTACCGGCTGGGTCAACATAGTAACTGGTGTTGCCTAAATCATAGAAGGGACCTACGGCACCTATAGAACCGGCAAGATATATTGAATAGCCCGTAAAACTCGGGTCTATATAATAAGTGGTATTATTGTAGTCAAAAAAATTCACAGCA
>MHJB01000004.1:19569-39185 GCA_001817805.1 Candidatus Colwellbacteria bacterium RIFCSPLOWO2_12_FULL_43_11
GACCTGCCGTAATCGTTTGAAGTGCTTAGGAAAGCGGTTGAGTCCAGCCCATCAAGAAGATTGGCGTTTGCTGCCGTACCGCTTGTAGAAAGTTTGTTATTAAAAGTATTCCAGTCGGTAGCCGAAAGCCAGCCATTAGCAATGCTCGTTGCCTGCGACATAGAAAACGTCGCCGGATTAGTTCCGGAACAAGTAAGGGGCGATGTACAAGAAACCGAACCCACACCACTACCCGTGGCAACATTCCAGGAGGTGTTAGCGCCATCGGTAGTAAGATATTTACCGCTCTGTCCTACTTGAGAAGGCAAAAACACATTTAGAGCGGCGTTAGCGGTAGTGACACCGGTTCCGCCATTTGATATCCCCACTGTGCCGGTTACGTTGGAAGCTCTGCCGGAAATATCTCCTGATATCCTCGTACCGGAAATAGTATTTGTCGGGTTAGCGGTTGGCGGTGAACTTGTCGGTGGGATAAAAGCCGATAAGGCGATGCCATACATGGCCACGAGCCCGAAAGCCATAAATACAATATAGACAAATATAACTCTGCCCGTCTTGAAATTGTTCTTAAACATATTACTTATGTAAGTATATCACGCTCAAATTAAGGGCTCCAATTTACGATTACATCGTTAACAACCGGAGACGCACCAGTTGATTCCAGATAAACCTTATAGCGATAGTATCGCTTATTATTGTGGTGAGCGGTAACGATTGGCACGGGTGCGCCCTGACCCGTTGTGATATAAAAACTGGAAGAGCTGCCATCCGGACCTATATAGGTCCACCCGCTACCGGCACCCGCAACTTTTACTTTGTAATTAGAGGTAAGACAAACTCCCGGCTCCGCGCAGTTAAAACTTATCCAGCCGATAATATCATTCCAGGCCCAACCGTGAAACTCCGCGGTCGCCTGAGTTATAGTCACCTGGTATGTGGGACTTGCCGGGCAAATCCAAGTAGACCCGTCCCAGGTAGAGCCGCTCGATGAATTGCCGCAAAAACTCACCCAACCATAAGCATCGTTCCAAGCCCAACCGGCCAAATTGCCGTTATTATTAGAAACATAGAAATTACTGGTTGCACATACGTCCCCTACGGCAGTGGTAGCGCAATCCAAGGCAAAATCACCATCGGTTGAAGTAGCCCATCTTGTCATCTTAGCGGTAGCCACTACTGCCGGTCCGCCCGGAGCGCCATAGAAATCAAGCCAGCCGATAATATCGTTCCACGCATAACGGTCCGTCGAATCAATGGGGCCTGTCGGACTGCCTCCGGCCTCGCCAGTTGAGCTGTTACTGCTGGCCAACTGGAACTTAACTGTGCTTCCCCCAGCCGGCACGCCTTTCCACATTAGGGAATTCATAGCTACACCGTCGGTAACTTCCGTGTCAAAAGTGCTTGATATAAGCCAACCGCTACTTGCCGGGACCAAGAGTTGAAGAGCCCCCGGAATAGTAGTAGCGTCCAATCCGCTCTGACTAAAGTAATCCTTGCCAGGCCTTGTAGCCGGTCCAACCACACCAGTTGAACCGCTCCAATCGGTAAATTGATTAATCTCGTTCTTGGACCTGGTTAAATACTCCGATACCGAAACTTCCGCTGTAGTGGCACCTTGCGGCCAAGTAACTTTAGCGGTGATCTTTTGCGTCGATGGGTCCTGAAGAATCCCTATTTGTAAAGAAGAACAACTGGTCTCCACGGAAGCCGTAATCGTACCCGCCCCGCAAACATCACGATTGACGTTTTCCACGGTGAAATAGCGCGTATAAACTATATTGTTGACCGTTCTTTGCTGACTCGCTGCAACAATAACTAAACTGTCGTCTAAGGAATATGGATAGGTTGTGACACCAGTCGTCTTGGTCAAATTATAAATATTTTGCCATTTACTCTCCGCTATCGATCTAACATTATCTAATAATTCTTGGGCTAAAGGAGAAGCCGCATCGGTCGCCCGATTTTGCTGATTACTGCGCACGGTGAAAATCAGACTGCCGGCTGCGCTGCCTATAATCAAAGCACCGATAGAAACCGCGATAAGTACTTCTATAAGTGACTGACCGCCGTTATTTTTAGTCGAGAAATTTTTCATTTAGAAATCAATTCTGCCGTTGGCATTCACGGTAACGGTTTTGGAACCCGTACCGCCTATTGAGTTTATTATAATAGTAGTGGTGCCAGTAGGCAATCCTGTGGCTTTAGCAAACACTACGTCTTGGGTAGCGGGAGACCCGGGACTAAACTCCAAACCAGCGCTCAAATTTGTTCTTTTGGATTCGGTGCCACCATCGGCAACGCAATTCGCCCCCGAAGAAACATATGCGCCAAAACAAGTAACATAAAAATCATTGGCGCTACCCACCGGATTATTGAAATGTATCCACCACTGGTAGCCGTCTTCTTGAGCGCGGGAGCGTTCCATAGTTAGGTTAAGCTCGCGGACCAAAATACTGCCGGTTAATTCAAGCCGGTTCTTGTTTCTCTGCGCTAAATAATTGGCAATTCCGACGGTTGCAAGAATCGCCATTATACCGATGACGATAATTAATTCTATTAAAGTAAACCCTTTATTCTTCATTATCTGCTTATTTGGGTTGTCAGTTGGTAAACCGGGACAATAATTGATAACGCAATAATACCCACTATGAAACCCATAAACAGTAAGAGCGCCGGTTCCAAAAACGAAACCAAGGTCTTTATGGAAGTATCTATTTCGGATTCGTAAAAACGCCCGAGAGTATCAAGAATACTTTCCATATGCCCCGCTTTCTCGGCAATAGCGATTAAGTTCACAATTATCCTCGGGAAGGATGGCTCGCGGCGAAAGGCTTCTCCAATCGTAAGTCCCTTGGTAATGCCCTCTCGTGAGATGCGGAGAATAGCGGCCTTGAGCTCGATGTGTCCCACCGAGTCAGCGGTAATTTCAAGCGCGTTCAAAATTGGCATACCGCTTCGCAGGAGTGACGAAAGGGTTGTAGCGAATCTTTGTAGGGCGATTTTGTAAATAATATTTTTTATAATCGGGGTGCGAATCATTAACCGCCCCACAATAGTCCTGCCGCTTACCGTTTTACTAAAAAAGAGCCAGGCGCCTACTACCGAAATGATAAGAGCGGGAAAAACTATAAGGGCGTTACCTCCCAAGAAAAGCCCTACGGCGAAAACAATTCTGGAAAAAGTCGGCGGTTGTATGCCGCCGGATAAAAAGACTTCGGCAATCTTCGGCAAAGCAAAAGTTACTAATAATAATAGAATGGATAAAGATAGGACTACGAGCACTATCGGATAAATCAGAGCCGCCCTAATCTTATTTCTTATTTCCTGTTCTTTTTCCAGAGATATGCTCAAATCGTCAAAAACTTTTTCCAGGTTACCGGAGGCCTCTCCCGCTTTAATCAAATTTACGAAAACCGGTGAAAAATATTTCGGGTATTTGATAAAAGTGCTGTAAAAAGGCTGGCCTTTACTTAAAGAGTCTCTCACCTCTATGAGTAGTGACTTGATTGTCGGTTTTTCGAAATCCGCTATTAGAATATCAATAGCCTTAAAGAGGTCTGTACCGACTTTGAGCATGAGCGCCAAATACTTAGTCAGAAATACTTTATCCGATACCGTAATGGACTGGGAAAACATTCCTCCGAAGCCCCTGGCGTCCACTCCGGCCATAGCCTTAACCGAAACCGGCCTCAGGCCTTGCGAGGCCATCCACTCCAAAACGTCCGCCGGACCCCTTGCTTCCAAGTCTCCTTCTACTACTCTGCCCTCTGGTTCTGAAGCTATGTAATGAAATCTCATATTATTCTCTGATTACTCTTAATAGTTCGTCTATAGTGGTTATACCTCTCTCTACTTTTCTCAAACCGTCTTCAAACATAGTAAGCATCCCCTGTGTTTTGGCTAAAGCGCGCAAATTGTCCAAAGAGAAGTCTGGACTTATTATAAGCTTTCTTACATCTTCTGTAATATTCAAAACTTCGTATATGCCGATTCGCCCCCGGTAGCCGCTACCTCCGCAAACCTGGCAACCCTTACCCAGATAAACAGCGTTAGGCATTTTGAATTCGGCGTCCAACCCTAATTCTTTAACTTGCTTGGTCAAAGCCGCGACTAGTTCCGGTGAAGGAACATAAGAATATATGCAGTCCTGACAAATTTTTCTTACCAGTCGTTGTGCCATGATTACATTTAAGACTGCCGCAACCAAAAACGGCGGGATATTCAAATCGATGAACCTGGGTATGGTTGTAGGAGCATCATTTGTATGGAGCGAAGACAAAACCAAGTGACCGGTCAAAGCTGACTGCACGGCAATTTCAGCTGTCTCGGAGTCTCTAATTTCTCCTACCATGATGACGTTAGGGTCCTGACGGAGAATCGCCCGCAGTCCCCCGGCAAAAGTGACACCGGCCACAGGGTTAATCTGGGTTTGATTAATGAATTTGATGTCATATTCAATCGGGTCTTCAACGGTAACAATATTAACTTCCGGCCGGTTCAAGATACCCAAAATAGAGTACAGCGTGGTGCTCTTGCCGGAACCGGTCGGACCGCAAACCAGAATCATACCGTAACTTTTCTTAATATTTTCTTCCAAGAGTTCAATCGTGTCCGGCATCATGCCAAGTTCCGCCATAGATAAGGGTCTCGTGGTAGTCGCCAGTAATCTCATCTCAACTTTTTCGCCGTAGAAAGTAGGCATAATCGCGATTCTAACATCAACCACATCTCTCCCCACCTCATAGCGTAAACGTCCATCCTGCGGTCTGGAGTGCTCGTCAATCTTGAGCGCTCCCAAAAGCTTGAGCCTCGCCACTATTGCCGGATGGATCTCTTTGGGAATTTTAAACATTTCTCTCAACACGCCATCTATCCGGTAGCGAACCAGAATAAGGTCTTCAAAAACTTCTATATGAATGTCGGAGGCCCGGAGTGCCAAAGCGTAAGACAAAATGTTGTATATAATGGAAACTATGGGAACTTCTTTGGCGGCTTCCTCTCCGGTAATTCTGCTTCTTTTGGATTCGGAGATAGCTTCGTCAATAAGTTTGCGGTAATCAACCGCGGTTGTCTGCCCATAGAGAGCGAAGCCTTTATCTAAGTCGCTCCCAATAGCAACATAGACTTTGATGCGCTGTTTTAAATATCTTTCCAAAAATTCTATAGCCACCAGGTCGGATGGGTCCTCCATCGCCACCGATAACTTGCCATCGGTTTCTTTGCCGAAAATAATTACTCTTTTTTGCCTGGCTAAGTCCTGCGGTAAAAGCTTTAGAATATCAACGCTTACTTCCCGTCCCTCGAGTCCGGCCGGAGGAACACTCAGATACTTGGACAAAAGGGCAGTATAATATTGCTCGGTTAGTACGCTTTTCGATATAAGCACTTCAGCGGTTTTCTGCCCCAGTCTTTGAGCCTCAAAGGCAACGGCGTCGTATGCCTCGGGAGTCATTAAATTATCCTGTAAAACTATTTCTCTAAACTTCTCTTCGGGAATCTGTAACATTGTTATTAAATTATAACATTACGAAACAAAAAGAACCCTTTTTGAGGGTTCTTTTTAAGAACGGAGGTCCTAAATTAGCATCCTGCGCCTGCAATCAAAACAAGGTTAGTGCCGACTTCGTAACAGTCAGCAGAGGATCCACCATCTGTACTTTCTTTATCTGCACCGCCGGTATTAGAGTATCTGACGCTCTCCATCTGAGCAGTAAGCTCCCAAGTCTTAGCGGCATCATTAGTAGAGGCAGAATAGTGTAAAGCGGCAGTTTGAGTTCCGTTCGGGTCCATGGGCAACGTGCTAAGACCTGAGGTCGTACCCAAGTTTATAGCAACCCAACCCGTACCATCGAGCAATCTAATCTGGTTAGCTATGGCCCCAGCACAAGGAGCAGCTACCGGGCTTAACGTACACCTCCAAGCGGTAGTAAAGGTTGGAGTGGTGTTGGTCGCCAAGTACAAAGCTATCGCGGAATTTATAGTGCCTAAATCATTTAACCTCTGTGTGTCTCGGCTTTCCTGCAAAATCTGAGCTGGGTTCAAAATAAGAACGGTAGCGGAAGCCAATATTGCCAAAATACCGATAACGATTAGAAGTTCTATGAGTGTAAAGCCTTTTTTTGTCATTTTTTTAAGTTTGTAAATCGACTTTTTATTTTCTCGACCTTTTGGAATACTGGTTTAATTATACAATAACTGGCTTAGCGAACAAATGTACTGTGCATAACCCTGGTTTTCGAGCGTTCTGACTCTTTATTTTCAAGTTCTATCAAGATACGACTTTATTTTCTCAACCAATTCATCAATACCGGTTTGAGCTTTTACCAAATATTCCACGGCGCCCAAGGCTTTGCCCCTGGCCATGTCGCTGTCCTGACCCAAGTTAGAAATTACAATAATTGGTCCGCCTTGAAGCATGGGATTGCTGTGAATTTCTTCCATCACTTCAAAACCGGATTTTTTGGGCAGGATTATATCCAGCAACATCAGATTGGGTTTTACTGTTTTTAAAGTTTCTATAGCCGCTTCCCCGTCAAAAACCTTTAATACCTCTACCCCCGCTCTCTGTAACCTGGTAGTCAAAAGTTGAGACAAAAAAATATCATCTTCAACAAGCAATACCGTCTTTTTATTAGTTGGCTCTGCCATTTAATTTAGTTAATTATAGCACGGGAATCATAGGGATTCTAACACGCCATAATATAAATTATAGCATCAATCCTTCAACGTAGTTCAGGATTGTCCTGAGCCCGCCGAAGGACAAATTAAGTAGAAATCTTTTTTAGTTGTCCCAATTTACATCCCACAGTATTGCGGGACGAGTCGAGACACAAAGGCTCCTCGACTAACACCTTCACGTTTAGATAAATCCAAACGGATCAATTCTTAAAAGTTTAATTGTTCCACGCACAGCTTCCGCTACACGTGCCTTGTTACGACTTCGCCCATGTCACCGAACTAAGGCTAACCGCGCCTAAACGCGGCTTCACCTCCTTCCGGCTTCCTTGGCGTGACGGGCGGTGAGTACAGGACTCGAGAACGTATTCACCGTAGCGTTATGATCTACGATTACTAGCGAATCCGGCTTCATGAGGGCGAGTTTCAGCCCTCAATCCGAACTGAGGTCAACTTTATGGGATTAGCTCCACCTTACGGTTTGGCAACCCTTTGTATTGACCATTGTAGCATGAGTGTCGCCCAGGGCATCAGAGGGCCATGCGGATTTGACGTCGTCCCCGCCTTCCTCCGGCAAAAATCCGGCAGTCTCGCGTGACACTTGTAACACGCGACGGGGGTTGCGCTCGTTTCCCCACTGAAGGGAACATCTCAAGACACGAGCTGACGGCAACCATGCAGCACCTGTTCAAACGTCCTTGAGAGACAACAATCCTTTCGGAAAGTCTTCGTTTGAATTTCAAGCCCTGGTAAGGTTCCTCGCTTACCATCGAATTAAACCTCATGCTCCTCCGCTTGTGCGAGTCCCCGTCTATTCCTTTGAGTTTTAGCCTTGCGGCCGTACTTCCCAGGCGGTTTGTTTAATGCGTTAGCTGCGCCACTCCGAGGGTCGATACTCGAAACGGCTAACAAACATCGTTTAGGGCGTGGACTACAAGGGTATCTAATCCTTTTTGCTCCCCACGCTTTCGTGTTTCAGGGTCAGTAATGCACTAGTCTGCTGCCTTCGCCTTTGGTATTCCGCACGATATCAACGGATTTCACCCCTACACCGTGCGTTCTACAGACCTCTTGCACCCTCTAGTCTTGCAGTTTCCCCCGCGAGCTTGCCGTTGAGCGGCAAGATTTTACGGAAAGACTTACAAAACCCCCTACACACCCTTTACGCCCAATAAATCCGGATAACGCTTGAGGCCTTCGTATTACCGCTGCTGCTGGCACGAAGTTTGCAGCCTCTTATTCCATAGGTACTATCAAACCACCTTGCGGTGATCTTTATCTCCATGAAAAGCAGTTTACAATCCGAAGACTGTCTTCCTGCACGCGGCGTCGCTTGATCAGGCTTTCGCCCATTGTCAAATATTCTCGACTGCTGCCACCCGTAGGTGTACGGACCGTGTCTCAGTTCCGTCGTTGGGGAACAGGCTCTCACCTCCCCTACCGGTCATAGCCTTGGTGAGCCATTACCTCACCAACTAGCTGATCGGGCCAAGGCCTATCTAGAAGCGACTTGCGTCTTTCAATGCGAATGACTTTCGTCCCCGCATCCATATAGGGAATTATCTAATCTTTCGACTAGCTATGCCCTACTTCCAGGTAAGTTACCAAGGTATTACTAACTCGTTTGCCACTAAACTATTCAATCCACAGCCCTTGATATAATCTCAAGCTATTTCAAAAATAGTTTCGTTCGACTTGCATGCCTTATCCACGCCGCCAGCGTTCATCCTGGACCAGGATCAAATCCTCAAAATAAATCTGATATTTATTCAATATCAGATAGATTGGGACAACTAAAAAATTTCTCTACTTAATCTATATACTCTACTTACAGAGTTTTAAGGTTTTATTAACTTTTAAAGGGCCAGTCATTACCATAGCGTACCCATTATTATAGAGGTGGGCAGGCTTGTCAACCCCGTAGTAGAACAGCTCATTAGTAATCAGCTTGTTAGCTAAAAAGCTATTGCCCAACAGCGGAGTCTTTGTGCTTCTTGGGAACGTCGCGGAGGGAGTGAAAACGACCGAGCGGGAAGGAATTCGCTAGCACGCGAATATCCTGTTTCCCAAAAGCACAAAGGCGAAGCGAGCTTGCCAATGAACAAAAGTTGTATTAATATGAGCACGCTTAATATGAAAGACACCATCCACCCCGAATATTTCCCTCAAGCCAAAATACGCTGCGCCTGCAAGCATGTTTTTACCGTAGGTGCCACAAAACCAGAAATGGAGACCGAAATCTGCAGTAACTGCCACCCTTTTTATACCGGCAAAGAAAAACTTATTGATACCGCCGGCCGCATTGAGAAATTCAAAGCGAGGCGTACTAAGGCTGAGGCCGTGAAAGCCGCGGCTAAACCGGGCAAAACGAAACATCCCAAGAAAAGCGGCGTGAGTAAAAAGAAATAATCCAAAGAAAGAGGCTACGAACTAGCCTCTTTTTTCTTTTTCGTCTTTCGTTACTTTTAACTCCGTTACCTGAAGCAACTCATTCACAAACTTAGACAAAGTTTCCGTTGAATCGGTTACTTTATCTATACTAGATTTATTTTCTTCCGAAAGAGAACCGTCATTTTTAAGCACGGCAAGATATCCTTTAATAATAGTAAGGGGCGTGCGCAAGTGGTGCTGGGTAGTGAGAATAAATTGGTCTTTAGTTTTATCAAGTTCTTCCAGGTCTTGCCTCGCTTTCTTTTCTACCTCATAAGCTCTTTTTACTTCTTTAGTCTGTTCATCTACTTTTTGCTGGAGGTGCTCGTTTAGATACTTCAGTTCCTCGCGTGCCTTGGTTTCGGAAAGGGCGCTTCTAATCGAAATCACCAATGTGGCGACGAGGCCCACAAACAAAACGCCTTGCAGAACTACGCTCGGTGGAGCAAAGGCAGTGGCCAGAAACATAACTGCTATAAAAGCGGCTAACACCTCTGCGGTGATAACCTTAGTGTGAAAAAGTCCGTATCTCACAATAGCGTAGGCAATTATGATCTGGTATATGGGGATGCTGATATTAAAGTAGGGAAAGGCATCAACGCGAAAAGTGGGAAGAAAAGAGTAACTTCCGCCACCCCAACCCACGATAATCGCGACAAGAAATAAGGTGAGATGCGTCCTCCTTTCCCCGGTAGCGGCGGCTCTTACTCGCCATACTTTATGAATAGTAGCAAGCCCCAATAAAAAGAAGTACGCTATGAAAGATAAATATGAAATATTGGCTATCTTGTCCGGCGGGAGAGCATCAGGATACCAGAAACCAAATACTGATCTCAATTCGAAAAAATGCGGCGTGGTGAGAGACAGATAGAGAAATAAAAGGCTTAGACCGTATAAGACAACTAAAGTACGCCTCTTGATTTCAGCTCCAGTGAATCGGTAAGCATGGTGAAGCAACAACGCAGGAATAAGAGTTACTCCCGTATAGGCAATCCTCCAGCCAAGTAATCCGGTGTCATAATCCGGACTGTTGGCACTGATGTATATACCTAATCCGTAAAGTGAGATAGCTATATTCAAAAGAAGCCACAAACCGTTAACGAATCTGTCCCTTTTGCGGCTATTCAAGAAAATAAGCGGGGCAATTGTAAGCCCGGTCATTACGGTAAAAAGT
This sequence comes from Candidatus Colwellbacteria bacterium RIFCSPLOWO2_12_FULL_43_11, assembly GCA_001817805.1. Taxonomy (GTDB): domain Bacteria; phylum Patescibacteriota; class Minisyncoccia; order UBA6257; family Colwellbacteraceae; genus 2-12-FULL-43-11. The sequence goes on from MHJB01000004.1 coordinate 29,849, forward strand.
CCCGATAAAGCGTAAATATTCATAAAACTATGATATCGGCAGCTCAATCACAAATCGAGAACCCTTACCATCGCCTTCGCTCTCTGCCCAAATTCTGCCACCATGCGCGTTTATTATATTTTTAGTTACAACGAGCCCTATGCCACGGCCGGTCGCGTTGATTTCCTCGGCAATTTTACCTCTTTCAAAATACATGAAAAACAGTTTGGGCAATTCTTCCTTAGTTATCCCCATACCGGTATCATCAATTATTAGTCTGAATACCTTTTTATCCCTTTCTATCGGATGGCTTACCTCTTCACCGGTTACACTAACCGATCCGTTTGCTTTATTATATTTCACGGCGTTATCAAGAATATTCCACAAAGCTTCCTTCATTTTGTCTGCATCCACATTTAAAGTCCTACCCTTAACATCCTTAGGTAAATTTATGTTAATTTGAACTTTATTTTTTTCTATTTCCTCTTTTATTTCACCCAAAACCGATTGTATGACAGCGTTAATATCCGTTGGAGTTTTTCTTAAAACCGCTGCCCCTGTCTCCATTTGAGAAATACTCAAAAGCTCATTGACCAAGTGGTTTAGTCTGTCGGCAGCCAAACTTGCCTTCTTGATGGACTCCAAAGTCATGTTATCCACATTCCCATCGGATACATCCTTATATAAAGACTCCATATAGCCCCTCACTATGGTAAGTGGGGTTCTTAAGTGATGTTGGGTAGCGAGAACGAATTGGTCTTTGGCTTTATTTAAGTCTTCCAGTTCTATACGGGCTTTCTTTTCCACTTCGTAGGCTTGTTTAACCTCTTTAGTCTGTTCGTCTACTTTCTGTTGAAGGTTATGCGTTAAATCCTGGAGTTCTTTGTATATCTGAGCTTTGTATATTGCCAAAGATATCAAACCCACAATACCGGTAATAGATTCACGCTCATAATTTGAAGCATCTTTCAAATCTCTGTTGGAACTAAGAATCAAAACTCCTAAAGATTGGCTGCCAAAATTAAGTTGATGGACTAAAGAGTTTTTAGTTGGTTCTATCTTGTAAAAACCGGCTACCTCGGTAATGGCATCCACCAACTTTCCCGGATAAAGCTCTTTAGGGTTATTTACAAGATACCCTACCTCGGAGCTAATTTTTTCTAAAATCTCTTTGTTGTTCGAAACAGGAACTTCAGTTTCCGATAAATTGATTGTTTTTATCGCATCGGCTATCCAAGGAGTGGATGAGGCAATGGAGAGCCACCGAAAGTCATTAGTAGGGCGGCCGACTATAGATAAAGCTACCAGGTCGTAACCAAGCTCTTCAGAAATAGCAGAGCACATTTCTCCGCCCATTTCTTCCGCCTCAAGTGTTTTTAAGGATATTTCGTCAAGCTTCCTCAAAAGAGTAAGTGTTTTGTTGCGAACCGCAAGCTCGGCGTTACGCTTATAAAGTTCTTCCATCAGCCGCTTGGCCGTACCGGGGTCCGCTTGAGACTGTTCCGAAGCCGCTCTTGGCGAATTATCTTTTTTGAAACTGGAAAATAATGACATTATTGGAAATGTAATACTTACTTAAAATATAACACAGCCAGGAGGAAAAAATGACATACCCATAACTGGCAGTGAAACGAGTAGGCAGGGGGCCAATTGATGAAGTGAAACTTTATTATCGCAATACATCGGGAAGCTGGTCTTGAGGAATCTGGGATAACGTTTTGCGAACCGCGTCTTTACAAATCTCGAGCGAAGCGCTACCAAAAAGTTCCTCATGCCTTTTCATAAGCTTTTCCAAAACCACCTTAGAGTCTCCATCTACGGAAAGTAGGTTACTTTTAACGTCAATATTAAGCCCGGGGATTTTCATTGCCTCATCCCAGGCAATCGGGCCTATAACGCGCGCTTGCTCACGAATAATCTCCGAAACTAAGTTGTTGATTGCCGCGCTCGCCCGCGGGGCAAACATCGTAAGTTCGTATCTCACACGGGAAGTTATCCCTCCTATATCCAAGGCTCCAACGCCCACTACAATCAAGAAAACAGAGAGAGTGAGTAATAAATCACTCAAATCGGATGTGTAATACGTTCCTTGCGTTGTCGTATAAGAAAAAATTGCGTCTGCTAAATACTCCACAAAGAAACCGATAAGCAATATATTGATTGCTGACTTAAATTTGCCGCCAAAAGCCTTATAAAATAAGCCGTAGATCAAGCCGATAGTGGTAATTATTACGGCGTCCCCAAGTAGATAGGATATATCAAAAAATATCTTGATAATATTTGAGCCTTCAAAGCTGAAGTCGCCACCTTGGGCGATTGATATGAATACGAAATAAGTTAGAACTATACCGACTAGAGGAGCGAGGACAAGGGCAGCCTTTCCTTTAAAAGTTCTTAATTTGTATCCGGCCCCTATGCCTTGACCGAGATTAATTAGTCCCATAGCCCAAAGTGGATAACTTAAAAGATACACGACATCTGCTAAAGACGGGTAAGGCGCCTCAACGGACAATATGATGTTGTAGTAGCCCCAGGTTAACGAGGCGATTCCGAATAAAATATTGCCGGCAGAAAGAAAAAATATCGCTCGCCCCAAAGATGAGGACAGAAATCCCCATTTTCTTGCAAGAAGAAAACCGTATATAGCACCGATTATAGGGAAAATCCCCTGGGCAAAAACGCCCCAAAGGTAGTTATGAAGCGTACCTACTTGCCCTGTCGAATAAATCCATATCCAATATAAAAAGAATAGAGCATAACCAAAAACTAAAATTTGTATAGTTCGCTGTTTAATATATGAGAGTGTAAACATCTAAGTTATTTTAATATTTCGGGAATTTGCTCTTGAGGAAGTTGGGAAAAGAATTTCCTAGCCACATCTTTGCAAATCTGTAGCGAGGCATTCCCAAAAAGTCCCTCATATCTGCCTACAAGTTGCCCCAAAACTATTTTGGGGTCTCCCTCCACGGAGAGATTGTTGTTTTTCATATCGATAGTCAGTCCCGGAACCTTCATTGCTTCATCCCATGCTACTAGTCCCATAATACTTGCTTGCCGCCCGATAATCTCCAATATCAATTTATTAATCGCCTCGTTGGCCCTTGGAGCAAACATCACAAGTTCGGACCTCATGCGGGAGGTTATCCCTTGAATATCCAGAGCGTTAACGCCGATAGATATCAAAAACATCGTACTTAAATACAATAGGTCAACCCAATTCGCCACATAGTACGTCTCTTGTTTCACTGTATACGAATACGCGAAGTCCGTAAGATAATAGAATAAAAAGGCAACGAATAGGAGATTAATAGGTTGTTTGAATCTTCCACCGAAAACTCTATAAGACAACCCATAAATCAGGGCAATAGTGGTAATGAGTAACGCGTCTTGGATGGAATAAAGAAAATCTAATACTATCTCGAGAATACTTGCATCCGTAAAACTAGCGAATCCGTCACCACTGACCGATGTAAAGTAATGGTAAGATGTGGCAATAATAAAAAGAGGAATGATGGCAAAAATAGCCTTACCGCGCAAGGCGCGTAGTTTATAACCGCCGCCGATTCCCTTACCAAGATTGATTAATCCAACAATTAAAAATGGGATGCTTAAGACAAAAAACAAATCCGCAATTGACGGGTATGGCACTTCAATAGCGAGAGCAATATTATAGTAACTGTATATCACTCCTCCCACTCCCCACACGGCAACGCCAGCCGAAAAAAACAAGATGGCCCGCCCGAGAGCGGACGATAAAAATCCCCAGTTCCTTGAGATTAAGATACCGGAGATTCCCCCAAGGACCGGAAGTACGCCCAAAAAGACCAATCCCCACAGATAGTTATAAAGCGTATCTACAAGCCCCGTCGTGTAAATCCATACATAGCAAGATACGCCCAAAAGATAGCCAAAAGTTAGAATTTGTACCGCGCGTTGTTTAAAAAGTGTATTCATATTGGCTAAGTATTTGTAATCGTAATATCAACCTATCTCAACGCCTCAGGAATTTGCTCCTGAGGAACTTGGGAAATAAATTTGCGAGTTGCTTCTTTGCATATCTGTAACGAGGCGTTTCCAAAAAGCTCCTCATATTTTGCGGTAAGCTGCTCCAAAACGACCTTGGGATCTCCGGTCACAGAAATACTATTCTTTTGGGCATCAATAGTTATTCCCTGAACTTTCACTGCCTCGTCCCATGCTACCGGTCCTATAATATGAACTTGCCGTTGGATAATTTCCAAGACCAGATTATTAATCGCCTCGTTGGCCCGCGGGGCAAACATTACAAGTTCGGACCTCACGCGAGAGCTTATGCCTTGAATGTCCATTGCGTTAACGCCCATAGCAATCAAAAACATGGAAGTTACGAACAAGGTATCAACCCAATCAGATGTGTAATATGTTCCTTGCGTTGTCGTGTAAGAAAAAATGGCGTCGGCAAAATACGTTATCAGAAAACCAATAAACAAGATATTAATTGCCGATTTAAACCTACCGCCGAAAGCTTTATAAGATAGTCCGTAGATTAGTCCTAATGCGGTAATTAGTATGGTATCTCCAAGTGGATAAAATATATCAAAAAATATTTTGATAATGCCGGAGTCTTCAAAACTGAATCCGCCGCCTTGGGCGAATAATATAAAAATTAAGTAAGTGATAACGGCACCGACAATAGGAGTTAGCACAAGAGCAATCTTCCCTTGCAATGTCCGCAACTTATATCCGGCGCCTATTCCCTTTCCAAGGTTAATTAATCCTATAGCCCAAAAAGGATAACTCAAAATATATATAGCATCGGCCAGAGACGGATATGGCGTATCAACCGCCAATATAAGATTGTAATAGCCCCAGATTAATGAAGCCAATCCGTACGCGAGAACGCCAGCCGAAAGAAAAAATATCGCCTTACCGAGCGCAGATGACAGAAACCCCCATTTTCTTGAAAGTAAGATGCCGGATATTCCACCAAACACAGGTAAAATTCCTGAACTAAAAATGGATAAAATATAATTATGGGTGGTTCCTACTTGCCCTGTCGTATAAACCCATATCCAATATAAAAGGAATAAAGCATAACCAAACACCAAAATTTGGATAGTACGTTGTTTAAGAAATGATAAATTGCCTAACATAAAAATTACTTAAGTATTTGAGGGATCTGCTCTTGAGGGACTTGCGCGATAAATTTCCTGGTCGCTTCTCTACAAATCTCGAGAGAAGCGTTACCGAAAAGACCTTCATATTTCCCCACAAGCTGCTCCAAAACGACCTTGGGATCTCCGGTCACAGAAATACTATTCTTTTGGGCATCAATAGTTATTCCCTGAACTTTCACTGCCTCGTCCCATGCTACGGGACCTATAATGTGAACCTGCCTCTGAACTATCTCTAAAACCAAATTATTAATTGCCTTATCCGCCCGTGGGGCAAACATAGTAAGCTCTTCTCTAACGCGAGAGCTTATGCCCTTTATGTCCAATGACCATACCGCCACTACGCTCAAGAAAACAGATGAAGTAAATAGTAAGTCGCCTATATTCGCATTGTAATATGTTCCCTGCGTTGTCGTGTAAGAAAAAATGGCGTCGGCAAAATACGTTATCAGAAAACCAATAAACAAGATATTAATTGCCGATTTAAACCTACCGCCGAAAGCTTTATAAGATAGTCCGTAGATTAGTCCTAATGCGGTAATTAGTATGGTATCTCCAAGTGGATAAAATATATCGAAAAATATTTTGATAATGCCGGAGTCTTCAAAACTGAATCCGCCGCCTTGGGCGAATAATATAAAAATTAAGTAAGTGATAACGGCACCGACAATAGGAGTTAGCACAAGAGCAATCTTCCCTTGCAATGTCCGCAACTTATATCCGGCGCCTATTCCCTTTCCAAGGTTAATTAATCCTATAGCCCAAAAAGGATAACTCAAAATATATATAGCATCGGCCAGAGACGGATATGGCGTATCAACCGCCAATATAAGATTGTAATAGCCCCAGATTAATGAAGCCAATCCGTACGCGAGAACGCCAGCCGAAAGAAAAAATATCGCCTTACCGAGCGCAGATGACAGAAACCCCCATTTTCTTGAAAGTAAGATGCCGGATATTCCACCAAACACAGGTAAAATTCCTGAACTAAAAATGGATAAAATATAATTATGGGTGGTTCCTACTTGCCCTGTCGTATAAACCCATATCCAATATAAAAGGAATAAAGCATAACCAAACACCAAAATTTGGATAGTACGTTGTTTAAGAAATGATAAATTGCCTAACATAAAAATTACTTAAGTATTTGAGGGATCTGCTCTTGAGGGACTTGCGCGATAAATTTCCTGGTCGCTTCTCTACAAATCTCGAGAGAAGCGTTACCGAAAAGACCTTCATATTTCCCCACAAGCTGCTCCAAAACGACCTTGGGATCTCCGGTCACAGAAATACTATTCTTTTGGGCATCAATAGTTATTCCCTGAACTTTCACTGCCTCGTCCCATGCTACGGGACCTATAATGTGAACCTGCCTCTGAACTATCTCTAAAACCAAATTATTAATTGCCTTATCCGCCCGTGGGGCAAACATAGTAAGCTCTTCTCTAACGCGAGAGCTTATGCCCTTTATGTCCAATGACCCTACCGCCACTACGCTCAAGAAAACAGATGAAGTAAATAGTAAGTCGCCTATATTCGCATTGTAATATGTTCCCTGGGCCTCTTGGAATGTAAAGATGGCATCCGCAATATAGCCCAAAATAGCTCCGATAAATAAGATGTTCGCTGGCCACTTAAACTTGCCACCCAAAATCTTGTAAGACAAACCGTAGATTAAACTGATTACAGTAAATATAACTACGTCTCCCAAGAGATAATACATATTAATGAATATTTGGAGTGGAGTGGAGTCCTCAAAACCAAGACTTCCTCCTTGACCGATTGATATAAAAACGAAATAGGTTAGCGATACGCCGATAATGGGAGCAAGTATTAGAGTTGCCTTCCCTAGCGGAGTTCTTAACTTATATCCGGCGCCCATTCCCTTACCAAGCTCAATTACCCCCAAAATAAAAAATAATATGTTAAAGGCCCAGAAAACATCAGCCAGAGACGGATAAGGAATTTCTATGCCCCCGACTAAGTTGTAATAAATCCAAATTATCGAACCAATGCCAAAAAAGAAATTACTGGCCGAAAGAAAAACAATTGCCCGCCCCAACGATGATGACATAACCCCCCATTTTCTTGAAAGGAAAAAACCGTATATTGCCCCAATTATAGGGAATATACCTTGAGGGAAAAGGCCCCAAAAATAGTTATGAAACGTAGTTGTTTCACCTGTCGAATAAATCCATATCCAATATATAAAAAATAAGGCATAACAAAAAATCAGTATTGGGATGGTGCGTTGCTTAATATATGAGAGTGTAAACATCTGAGTTATTTTAATATTGCGGGAATTTGCTCCGGAGGAAGTTGGGAAACCATTTTACGGGCAGCTTCTCTGCAAATTTCCAGGGAGGCGTTACCAAAAAGTCCTTCATACCTACCTACAAGTTGTTCCAGAACAATCTTTGGGTCTCCGTCTACGGAAAGTTTGTTATTCTTGACATCAATAGTGAGTCCCGGAACTTTTGTCGCTTCCTCCCAAGCGACTGTACCTATAATATGCGACTGACGCCGAATTATTTCTAAAACCAGGTTGTTAACTGCCTCAGTTGCTCGCGGTGCAAACATTACAAGTTCATCTCTCACACGGGAGCTTATCCCCGGAATATTCAGGGCGTTAACGCCTACGGCAATCAGAAACAGTGCGTGTACGAATAAGAGGTCGTTTAAATTACCTATGTAATATGTCCCTTGTGTCGTGCCGTAAGAAAAGAAAAAATCCCCAAAGTACAACAGAAGTTGGCCGGCAAATAGTAAATTAATCGGCCATTTAAACTTGCCGCCGAAAACTTTATAAGATAAACCGTAGATTAAGCCTATAGCCGTAACTACGGTGGCATCCCCCAAGGGGTAACCTATATCGAACAATATTTTAAGCAGACTGGAGTCTTGATAATCAAATTCGCCGCCTCGAGCGATTGATATAAAAATGAAATAAGTTACGGCCATGCCAAGAACCGGCACCAGTACTAAGGCAACCTTACCCAACCTGGTTTTAAGTTTATGATAGGCCCCCATACCTTTACCCAAGTTAATAAGCCCTAAGGCATAGAATGGGTAGCTCATTAGATAACCCACGTCTCCAAAAGACGGATAAGGCACTTCTACCCCCAAGACCAGATTATAATAAGCCCAGATTACTGATCCTATCCCCCATGCCATAACTCCAGCCGAAAGAAAGAATATAGCCCGCCCCAAAGATGCCTTAAGAAACCCCCATTTTCTTGATAGTATTATCCCAAAAATTCCTCCGATAACCGGGAGTATGCCCAAAACAATAAGCGACCAAATATAATTATGGGGAGTATTTATCTGACCCGTTACCTGAATCCAAGCCCAATAAGGGATAGATATGGCGTATATGGCAAATAAAATCTGAATGGAACGCTGTTTAAAAAATGGGAATGTTTCAGTCATAAGAATTGTAATAATTAGTATTTAATCTACCGAGTTTTACCTGCATACCTATTGATTATTATAGTTTAATTAAGGCTAAAAATCATCAAACCGGCAATTCCACTATAAACTTTGAGCCCTTCCCCCTACCGGCCGACTCGGCGTAAACTTTGCCGCCATGTGCCTGGATGATGTTCTTGGTGACAGCCAAACCAATGCCACGGCCTGTAGTATAAAGTTCTTCGGCTTCTTTGCCACGTTCAAAATACTGATTAAAAGCCTTTTGAGCCTCTTCCGGAGTTAAGCCAATGCCCTGGTCCTCAATCGTAAGCTTCAGAAACCATTTATCCTTTTCTATTGGATGTTTAACCAGTTCGCCTCCAATATTCACGAGCCCTTTTTCTCTATTATATTTCACCGAATTGTCTACAAGATTAAACAGTGCCTCCCTAATCTTTGTTTTATCTATACTTAAATTAATATCAGAGGCAATATCCATATTCACCGTTAAATCTCTTTTTTTGATTTCCATCTCGAGCTCCCTCAAGATGTCGATTATAAGTTCCCCAATATTTACTGACTGCTTGCTTAAAATACTCTTCCCTACCTCCATCTGGGAGATGTCCAGGAGTTCGTTAACCAGGGATGAGATTCTTTCGGTTGATTCTTCGGCTTTCACGACGTAGGTGGTGGTAGTGGGGTCTAGTTTGGTGGTCTTTTGGGTGAGGATTGATTGGAGATAGCCTTTGACGATGGTTAAGGGGGTTCTTAGGTGGTGTTGGGTGGTCAAGATGAAT
>MHJB01000005.1:0-1241 GCA_001817805.1 Candidatus Colwellbacteria bacterium RIFCSPLOWO2_12_FULL_43_11
TAAGAAAAGAAATATTCCGACTAAAGTCAGGGCTCCTATTATAGTTAAGGCGCTAGCGAAGAATATAGACAACACACTTAAAAACATATTCCCAATCACCGCTCCTATAAGAGTTGTGCCAAGCGTGACTACGGGGTCTATGGTGGGGCTGGGTGGGCCCGGAAGTAATGAAGCAAAAACACTCGCTATGGCTCCTAATATGCCCGATATGGCATCTGTAAAGGCCGTGCCAATAGGAGGTATGCCCGCAGCGGAATTCAAGAAAGTTTGAACCTGGCTGTTAATAGTTACAATGTTAAATTGGTTAGCCAGCCCCACTCCCCAACAATCGGTTCCCAGCATCGCGCTCATCAGCCCATTGCCCAGCCCCATGATGATGCCGGCAAAGAATAAGCTAAAATTTACAAGTAGTGCAGCTATTATAAGCCTTGCCAGACTTGATTGAGCATCCCAACCGGACTGCCTAAACATCGTGGCAAAAGCTATTACTATAATAGCGAGTACAAATCCAAGATTAGCCAGCCCTAATATGGTTCCGTAGCCGGCGTTTATAATGGCGTTATCATTTAAAAGATTAATATTTAAATCAAGCGCTGCTTCGATGAGAAAACCCGACATAACAGAAGCCAAGCTACCCAATAATCCAAAGAACACGGCTTTTAACCACCATTCAGAAACGAAATCTGCCGCTTGGTCAAGCGGTTCAAACACGTCCTTTATAGTAATTCCTGTGCCAAGAAGACCTACATCGAATTCAGCACCGGCCAAAACGCTGGTAATCTCGTTTATACCCCATACGGTGGCCCCGCTCAAAGCCAAAGTTGTGAGGAACTGCACGATGCTCGTCATGTTCACGCCGGAACTACAGGCCGCTACATGGTCGCCTTGGACGGCAAGCACCGGATGCGGAAAAGCCACCTGAAGCGTGAAGACTACAAGTAATATTAAAACGATAGCCTTTTTAGCTGACATTTAACTAAATAATATCATTTTCCGCCTCAAAATACATTATCCACGCACCAATCCCGCTCGGCAGGACGGTGCGGAACTTCGCTCCGCCGTCTTCAGCGGAGCTTACTTAGACCAAGGAGCTCTTCAATATTTAAATCCTGCGGTCTGGCATTCGGTTTTATGCCTTGCTGGGCAAGTATTTTTATAATCTCTTCCTTGGAGGTTTTTAGTCCGGCGGATATGTTATTAAGTATGGTTTTTCTGGGCTGCTTAAACACCATTTTAATTAT
>MHJB01000005.1:1261-5571 GCA_001817805.1 Candidatus Colwellbacteria bacterium RIFCSPLOWO2_12_FULL_43_11
CTTTCGGCTTATCTTTCGGAACAATCTTTACCGCGGCGCTATCAACTTTGGGTGGAGGAGAAAACGCGGACTTCTTGATAAAGAAAATTATTTCGGGGTTTCCCCAGAACTGGACACTTGCGGCTAGAAGATTCATCTGGGGCGGGACGGCGCAAAGTCTTTCAGCCACTTCTTTTTGAATTGTTAAGGCGGTGAGCTCCGGTTGGATTTCCAGGTCGCCAATCGTTCTTAGTAACTTGCCGGTTATGTAATAAGGAATATTGCCGATAAGTTTATATTTCTTACCGAGCCTATTAACTACTTTGGGCAGTTCTTTTAAAGCATCGCCTTCAATAACTTCTAAAACCCCCTCATATTTTTCTTTTAAATTTGCCGCAAGTTCGTGGTCGGCTTCTATAACTATTATTTTCCCGGAATTGGCCTTAATTAAATATTCCGTTAGTTCGCCGTGGCCTGGGCCGATTTCTATAACCGTGTCCGCCGAATTTATTTCTAAAGAATCGGTGATGCGCTTAAGGTATCCACTCTCTTTTAAAAAATGTTGGCCTAATTTAGAACCCATATTAAATTAAATGAATTTCGTCTTCGTCGTCCGTCCAAAGCCGGGGACCCGAAAAATTGATAAACTCCGGCGGAATTTCGTATAAAAATCTGGAAGCATGCCCATAAAAGCTTAAAGTGAGTTTACGTCTCGCTCTTGTCATCGCCACATACATCAGCCGCCTCTCTTCTTCCAAGTCGTTTTTGGTCAAAAGCGATCTTTCGTGAGGCAAAACACCCTCATTAACTCCGGCAAGATACACGTTATCAAATTCCAAGCCTTTGGAGAGATGGATAGTCATAAGTTTTACGGCTGATTTCCTTTCGGGGGACTTGGTATTTTCGGCAGAATCCAATAAAGAAACCTTTTCTATAAACTCTTGAAGAGTTTGAAAGTTGCTCGCAAAGTTGATCAATTCAACAATATTGTCCATCCTTTCTTCGGGGTTATCCGACTTGGACTGCAGGTGGCTTTCGTAGTTCACGGTTTTCATAAAGAAGCCGATAAGCTCAATAGGCGTAAGGGTTTTAGCGAATTCGGGTAACCGTTCTTTTAGCTCTCTGCCTTCGTCTTTTCTGAAGGTTTTAATAAGACGTTCCAGGCTGATTGCGTCCTGTGGGTTAAAGCCGTATTTTAATCCGGCCATAATATCTTTGATTTCTTTCCGGTCATAAAATTTTAGGCCGCCGAAGATATCATAGGGGATAGAATCGAGATTTAAGGCCTGTTCCAGGGCGCGGGATTGGGCGTTGGTCCGGTAAATAATCGCGGTAGGCTTGCCGTCATCATTCGCGATTATATCGCTAATTATTTGCATGGCTTCGTCTTCCGCGTTTTGGGCGGCAAGAACTTTCACCGGCTCGCCGGGATCGTTTGATGTCCAAAGTTTTTTGGGGCGCTGCAAATTGTTATTTTTAATAACTTCGGCTGCGGCATTCACAATATTCTTGGTAGAGCGGTAATTTTCCCCCAGATGGACTATTTTGGCTTCCGGCCAATCTTTTTCGAAGTTCAAGAAATTCCTGAAATCGGCTCCCCGGAAACCATAAATGGATTGGTTGTCGTCGCCCACGACGTTCAGGTTTTTATGATTTTGAGCCAAAAGTCTCACCAAGGCATATTGGGAAGTGTTTATATCCTGAAACTCGTCAACCAAAATATATTCGAACATATTCTGATATTTATCCAAGGTTGATTCATTTTTACGGAATAATCTCACAACTTTTTCTATCAGGTCGTCAAAGTCAAAGGAGTTTTGGGCCATAAGTCTTCTTTCGTATTCATCAAAGATGAAATTAATCGGTTCCTCTAATTCATCGCGGCTTATCAACTCGTCTTTAATAAAAGACACTTTCTTTTGTACCTTGGGAGCGGGGAATCGGACATCCGATATATCCAAATCTTTGAGAACTTTCTTAATAACCCGCATAGAGTCATCGTTATCGTAAATAACAAAATTTCTACCGCGTCCGACAAGAGGATGCTCATTTCTTAGAATTTTCGCTCCCAAAGAGTGGAAGGTGCCCAAGAAAGGCCAGGTCTCAATATCACCAATACGGGCTCCGACCCTGTTTCTGATTTCTTGGGCGGCCTTGTTGGTAAAGGTTATGGCGACAATCTTCTCCGGACCTACCCCGCTCTCTATCAGCTTGATGAGTCTTTGGGTTAGAGTTCTAGTCTTGCCGCTGCCGGCTCCCGCCGATATCAAAAGCGGCCCTTTGCCGTGGGCGACAGCTTCCCTTTGCTCCGGATTAAGGTCCGGTTGATTTTCGCGGTTTTTACTCATACAATATGCACTATCATTAACATATTAAAAGAAGTCAGTAAAAGAGTTAAATATGTACCGGTTATACCGGTGCTTTTTGTGGTGGTAGGTATCATATTGGGCATATTGTCTTTAAACCCGGCGAGACCCGCCGGATTACCCGACTACACTGGTTTTGATGAGAATTCGGTTACCCCATCACTTATAAATATGACCGATGCCGCTTTCGTCGCAGATTCCGGTTTACTCGACGAAATGAACGCATCCCAACACCCCGATGATTTCGCTGGATTCATCTTAGCCGATATGGGTTCGTACTTAAATACCTCGCCCGCAACGAGTACTACTACATCTCGAAAAGGGCTGTTAATTTATCGCACCCAAAAAGACGATACCCTATCTACCATCGCGGCTAATTTCGGCATTTCGGTTAATACCATCATCTGGGCCAACCATATTGCCAATTCTAATTTGGTAAAGCCGGGGCAAGAAATAGTTATTCTTCCGGTTTCGGGAATTTTACACGAAGTTAGAGATGGAGAAACACTGGAATCAATCGCCAAGCTATATAGTATTTCATCCAAAAAAATAACCACTTTCAACAAAGACAATAAAATAAGCCAGGGGGACACCGTGATTGTGCCCAATGTTAAGCCTATTAAAGATAAGACGGCATCGGACTTGCCGAGTGTCGCCGATTATCTGATCTTGCCCGTAGAAAATGGTTGGAACTGGGGCAGGTTACATGAAAGCGCGGTTGATATTTCAGCCGCTTGTGGCACGCCGATTTACGCCTCGGCCGAAGGTTTAGTAGTTGAAGTGGGCAGCCCTAAAAACTGGAACAGCGGTTATGGGGGATATATAAAAATTAAGCACCCGCTCTACGATATGGAAACTTTATATGCCCACAACTCGGTGAACGATGTGTCTGTGGGCGATTACATTTCGCAGGGCAAAAAAATTGCCAAAGTCGGCAAAACCGGACTGGTGCAGGGGCCGACCGGTTGTCATGTGCACTTCGGAGTTTTCGGAGCCAAGAACCCGTTTACTAAATAGTTATAAAGAACCAAGTTTCTCCGCCGCGCAGGCCGAAGATAGACTGGTCTCACTCCTTATAAGATAAGTTTTACCACTCTCCGGTCCTATAAATGTTATTTCATACCCGTCGGCGGTAGATGAATAACCGTAGTTATTCAGATAGTAATCATCGCCGGTAAATTTATAAAGATTTCTTTCCAGGAGATTACCACGATAAGCCAATAGGTCGGCTAAGGAGAATGGGTAATAACCATAAGTATTTTTGTACGACTCCACGACTTTCATAATTTGTTCGGCATTTTTGCATTGCTGGATTCCCGAAGAGGTCTGTACTAAAACCTCGTTTTTACCCGGAGCAATGATATAAAAAGCGATAAAAGCCAGAGAGGCAAGGACTATTAAGTATTTTATTGAGGATTGGGCGTTCATAAACGGATTTTATATTTACTCTGGTTTTTCCACAACAATATTAAGTTTCCCTAACTCTAAGCTGAAAAGCTTCGGCGATGTGACTGGCTTCAATTTCATCTTTTTCTTCCAAGTCGGCGATAGTCAAGGCGGTTTTAAGAAGACGATAGTAACCACGGCCGGAGAGGAGGGATTTTTCGAAAATTTCTTTCAGGAGTTTATTGGCCCCATCGGTCAAGTGAATCAATTCGTCGCAATTTTTGGAACTTAACTCGGCATTCGTTAGAATATCCAATTTATTTTCACCAAATCTCTTTCTTTGTAAGCCCCTGGCGTTTTTAACCAAGGTTTTTAAGGACTCCCCGGTTACCGGGCGAACACCCTTTAAGTTATCAAAATCGGTCCTCGGCACATTTATCTGAATATCGATTCTGTCGAGAAGGGGCCCCGATATTTTCTTTTGATATTTGAAAACTTCATAAGCGCTACAGCGGCATTCTTTTTCCTGGTCGCCATAATAGCCGCAGGGGCAGGGATTCATGGCGGCAATAAGTATAA
>MHJB01000005.1:5665-18096 GCA_001817805.1 Candidatus Colwellbacteria bacterium RIFCSPLOWO2_12_FULL_43_11
AAATTCCGGCAGTTCATCCAAAAACAAAACTCCTCTATGGGCCAAGCTAATCTCTCCGGGACGCGGATTTTGTCCACCGCCCACTATTGATACGGGCGATGCCGTTTGATGAGGGGACCTGAACGGCCTTGCCTCTAAGTGGGAACCATTGAGTAACCCGGCAGCGCTCCACACCTCAGACGCTTCCATAGACTCTTCTAGAGAGAGTGGCGGCAGGAGTTAGTTCAAAGCTTTAGCGAGCATGGTTTTACCGGACCCCGGTGGACCACTCATTAATAGATTATGCCCACCGGCCGCGGCTACAACCAACGCTCTTTTGGCGGATTCCTGACCTCTTACATCGTCAATATCCAAGTCGGTTATGGGAGATGAAGTGAACTCCATTTTAGGGAAAACTTCCAACGGTTTTAATTCAGATAGGTGGTTTATGGCCTCAGCCAGATTATTTAAAGGAAAAACTTTTATACCTTGAATCAGGCCGGCTTCTCCCGCGTTGGCTTTCGGCAAAAAAATTTCTTTGGCGCCCGATTTTTTGGCCAAGACGGCGAAATTTAAGGCCCCCATTAATGGTCTTAAGTCGCCGTTTAGAGAGAGCTCGCCTAAAAATAATTTGTCCTCCGTGGGGAAATTTTTTATTTGGTCACTGGCGATTAAATAACCTATAGCAATAGCCAAATCATATTGCGAGCCGGTTTTCTTTACGTCGGCTGGCGCAAGGTTCACCGTGATTTTTCTGTTTTCCTTGGTCGGCGGTTTAAAGCCGCTGTTCTTAAGGGCGGAGCTAACTCTTTCTTTAGCTTCCGACAAGGCTTTATCGGCCAAGCCCACAATATTGAAACTATGAAGGCCGACGTTTAAGTCGACCTCCACCTCAATTAATCTTGCTTTAATTCCCTCAAGTTCGGCTGAGTAGACTTTTGAGAGGTGCATCCGTGTTACTCCTCTTCTTTTTCTTCCTTAGCCTTGCAGTCTTTGCATAGACGAGATTCCGGAACAACCCTCAATATGTCCAACGAGATTACATTGCCGCACTCTTCGCAAATACCATAAGCATTAGCGCCGATTTTATCCAAGGCTAACTTTACGTCTTTCAATCTCTCTTTAAGAGAAAGAAGAACGGCCTCTTGATTTACGATTTCTTCGGTTTCATCAGCTTCCTCTTCCAGGGAATCGACATCCGAACCCATATCGGTTGAGCCTAAGCCTTTAATTTCCTTCTCTAACCTCTTTTTTTCCTGTTTTAAAGCCGCTTCTAACTTAACGATTTCTTGTTTAGGAATCATGGGCTCATATTATCCCGCTATAACGTAAAAGTCAAAACGGATTTATAATGAATAAAGAATGATTTATTCGGTTTCGGGCAAGCTACAATTAAAGAAGAACGGTTACGCGGTAATTCGGACCGGCGGCTTGGGTTACAAGGTTTTTATTTCCCTGAATACCTACAAAAATCTGCCGGAAATCGGGGAGGATGTAACCTTGATGACTCACTTCCATGTGCGCGAAGACGATATAAGCCTTTACGGATTCCTGGAAGAAAGAGAACTGAATCTTTTTGAGTTGCTTTTATCGGTTTCCGGAATCGGTCCCAAAACAGCTTTAAATATTTTAAGCGCCGCGCCGGTTGATAGACTCTCCGGTGCTATCGCCAAAGGCGAGACGGATTTAATTCAGAAGTCTTACGGCATAGGTAAAAAGACCGCGGAGCGGATTGTAATGGAGCTTAAAGAAAAAGTTTTTGTAATCGATGGCAAGGGCGAAGAGGTAGTGAGACTTATGGAATCCGATTCGGATGTGTACGATGCTTTAATGAGCCTGGGCTATGCCAGCCGTCAGGTTAAAGAGGGCATAAGTAAGATTGACCCTAAACTTAAAAGCGTTGACGACCGTTTGAGGGATGCGCTAAAGAAGATGAAGGGCTAATGGATAAAGTGCTAAGGAGTATAAAAAGTCTAATTCCGGAGTCTCTATTCAGAATTATCGCCCCAATCTATCACTGGAAGTTGGCTTTCCTTGGGGCTTTAAGATATGGCTTCCCATCAAGGTCGATGAAAGTGATAGGTGTAACGGGCACTAGCGGCAAGACAACTACGGTTGAGTTTCTACACGCTATTTTTTCCGGAGCCGGATACAAAACGGCCTCTATGTCCGGCCTCCGTTTCAAAATACTGGACAGAGAAGAACCCAATATGTTGAAGATGACAATGCCCGGCAGATTGCGCATACAAAAGTTTCTCTACGAGGCAAAACTTGCCGGAGTAGAATATGTTTTTTTGGAAGTAACATCGGAAGGAATAAAACAATTCAGGCATAAGTTTATAAATTTTTACGCGGCCTTGTTAACCAATCTATCGCCGGAACACATTGAATCACACGGCGGATTCGAAAATTATCGCGCCGCTAAAGCAAAACTTTTTAATACAGCTCCGATTCACGTTTTAAACGGCGACGACGAAAACTTCGGTTTCTTTAATAAAATACCGGCCAAGAAGAAAGTGGTTTTTAGATTGGCTGATTATCCGAAAGATTTGAAAATTAATTTAGCAGGAGAGTTTAATAGGATGAACGCGGTAGCCGCAAGCGCCTTCGCCAAGTCGGAAGGAATAAAAGAGACAGTTATTAAGGAGTCTTTGGAAAAAGTTAAATCTTTGCCGGGCAGAATGGAGTTTATTGAAACGGGCAAGGATTTTAAGGTGGTAGTTGATTATGCTTTCTTGCCGCAGGCCCTAAAGAAAGTTTATGCGACTTTAAAACAGGACTATCAAGCCAAAAACTTAATCTGCGTGACCGGTGCTGCCGGTGGGGGGCGAGATAAATGGAAGAGACCGTTTTTGGGGGAAGTGGCCGCACAATTTTGTAAAGAAGTGATTGTGACAAACGAAGACCCCTACGACGAAGACCCGGAAGAAATAATTAACGAGGTAGTGGGCGAGCACAATTTCTTAAAAATTCTGGATAGGCGAGAGGCCATAAAAAAGGCACTGACATTAGCTGGTGACGGAGATGTGGTTGTCGTAACCGGGAAAGGTGCCGAGCCCTGGATAGTTGCTTAAAACGGGCGAAAGATAGCTTGGGACGATAGGGCTGTTGTGAGAGAGGAGCTAAAGAGTTTATAATTTTATTATGCTTAAAAATCACAACCACGATTTGATTCAGCAGCTTTCTGAAATCTCCGACAGCGCTTGGAGGATGGAGGTTTATATTAAGTCGGCCAAGGGATGCAAGGAATGCACCGCTTTATGGAAGAAGCTGAAGTCGGATTACGAATCTCATGTTAAGCTAATCAGCAATGAGATTAAGCGACACGTGGATCAGGGAAAGTTTAATTAGAATCTAATATTATATGAAACTAAAATTTCTGGGCGGCGCTAAGTCCGTGACTGGCGCCAACTATTTATTGGAGTCCGGAGGAGACAAAATACTAATCGACTGCGGATTGAATCAAGGAAGCAACTACGCCGAGCGGCGTAATTTTGAACCCTTCGCTTACGATGTTAAAGAGATTAAGGCGGTTTTTGTAACTCACGCTCACATAGACCATACCGGTCGTTTACCTAAATTATATAAAGACGGCTTTAGGGGGATAATTTATTCGACGCCTCCTACGAAAGACTTTGCGAGAGAACTTTTATTGGATTCCGAAGATATTTTAAGACGAGAGGCCGAAAGAGAGAAAAAAGAGCCAATTTATGCCGCTCAAGACGTGGAAGGTATGATGAAGCTTTGGCAAGCATTAGATTACGGGGAGTCGGTTCAAATAGGTCCGTTCAAAATAACTCCCAGAAACGCCGGCCATGTTTTGGGTTCAGCTTCTTATGTTATTGAAGCCGAAGGCAAAACAATAATTTTCTCGGGTGACCTGGGCAATATAAAACCGCCGCTAATAAAGGAATGGGAACCGCTTACTATAAAAGCCGACTACTGCCTTATAGAGTCGGCTTATGGAGACAGGATTCATGAGGACTTGGATAAGAGAGAAGAGATGCTTGAAGATGTGATTGAAGAAACCATTAAGGCCGGAGGGGTTCTTATGGTGCCAGCCTTTGCACTGGAGAGAATTCAAGGATTACTTTTCCAGTTGAACGAGCTGGTGGAGAACGGCCGCATACCGCGGGTGCCGGTATTTGTCGATAGCCCCTTGGCTATAAAACTCACTGCCGTTTATAAGTGGCACGAAAAATATTTTAATGCCGATGCCTGGAAAATGGTGAATAACGATAAATCTCTTTTCCAATTCCCGGGGCTAAAATTATCTTTCACACCGGAAGAATCAAAAGCCATTAAAAACGTACCCTCGCCAAAGATTATTATTGCGGGCTCCGGTATGTCTCAGGGAGGCAGAATTCTTTTCCACGAGAAAGAATATTTAAGAGATCCCAAGAGCACTATTTTATTTGCCGGGTATCAAGCTAACGCATCTCTTGGTAGGCGAATTCTGGATGGGGCCAAGAGCGTAAGAATAATGGGCGAAGACGTACCGGTGAATTGCCGCATAGCTCATATATCCGGTTACTCCGCTCATGCCGACCAACCGAGATTGATTAGTTGGTTGAGGCCCCTAAAGGGCAGCCTTAAAAAACTTTTTGTAGTTCAGGGAGACCCGGAAGTCAGTGAAAAGTTCGCTACTTTGGTTAAAGACGAATTGGCGATAGAAGCTTATGTGCCTTCCGACAGTGAAGAGGTCGTGTTAGAATAGAATCTACCCAATGGATTTAAGCCCACGTTACAAAATCTGCGTTTCCGGCGCAGCCGAAACCGGCTCCTGCGGTCCGGATGCTTTTAGGGTAGCCGAAGATGTTGGCAGGGAAATCGCTAAGCACAACTGCGTTTTGGTTGATGGGGCCACCACTGGTTTCCCGTTCTGGTCCGCTAAAGGTTGTAAAGAAGCAGGCGGACTGGTAGTGGGATTTTCTCCTGCCGCAACCGAGAAGGACCACATCAATGTTTATAAATTACCGACCGACTATCACGATATCATAGTCTATACAGGCTTTAATTATTCCGGGAGAAATCTGCTCTTGACGAGGGCATCCGATGCGGTTGTGGTTGGCTGTGGACGTATGGGCACGATAAATGAATTCACTATCGCTTTTGAAGACGGCAAACCAATCGGCATCTTGGAGGGCGATTGGGAAACAGACGAAACACTAAGAAGCTTAATTGAAAAGTCCCACAGGGCCGAAGAGCGGCGGGATAAAATAATCTTTGCTAAAGACCCTAAGACCTTACTCGACAAACTAGTCGAAGCCATAAAGAAAGAGAAGGATGGCAATAATCACTATCTATAAATAAAGGTCGATTAAGGTATAAATAAAATGCCTAAAACTAAAGGACCAAAAACTATCGGAGTCGTTACCCACTTTTATGGCAACTTAGAAGTAGCCATAATTAAATTCAAAATACCGGTTAAAGTAGGAGAGGAAGTACACTTTAAAGGTGCCACCACCGATTTTACTCAAAAGATAAAGTCTATGCAGTATGACCATAAAGAAATTAAATCAGCCAAGAAGGGGCAAGAGGTCGGTATTAAAGTGAGCGATAAAGTAAGGGAAGGTGACGAAGTTTTGGAATTGGTATAGGGAGCTAATCCTCCCGGCAGGATTGCTCTTCGCTCTTATAATCGGAGCGGGGATGTTCGGTCTGCCTTTTGTTTTTGTTAAATCCGGGCTATTAACCGGGTTTTTATATTTAATTTTCTTCGCGGCGGTCTCTTTGGCAATTCACCTGATGTACTCGGATGTTATCACGGCAACAGAGGGCAAACATCGCTTTGTGGGCTATGCCGAAATTTATCTGGGCTTTGTGGGTAAGTGGGCGGCGGTTTTAACCGTTATTGTGGGGCTGTTTTTAACACTCGCGATATACCTCATTCTCTCAGTCAGTTTTATGAAGCTAATATTCCCTGGTTTACCACCGGACTTAGGGGCGGTTATTTTTTGGATAATGGGTAGCGGAGTGGTAGTACTATCTTTAGCTAGACTGGCTAACTTCGAGGTGCTGGTAGAACTCGCTATGGCCGTAATTATCGGTATCTTATTTCTCGTGGGATTTACCAGGGTAGACTTTCAAGCCATAGTATCACAGCCGTTAGTAAACTTTAACGAACTTCTTTTGCCTTATGGTGTATTGCTCTTCGCTTTGTCGGGACGGGCCGCCATATCTTCGGTTAGGGAATATTGCGTTAAAAATAATATTAATAACACCAAGATGAGACGGGCTATAACGTATGGCACCCTGGCTCCAGCTGTGGTTTACATTCTTTTCGTGCTGGCTACGATTTGGCTCTCGCCTTTGGGAGTTACACCGGACGCTATTTCGGGTCTAGAACTTGGCTGGCCCGGCGCCGCCTACATCATCGGCATCTTAGGAATTTCTGTTATCTGGACCTCTTACTTTTTCTTGGGGCTGGAGGCTAAAGATGTTTTGAGGTACGATTTCAAATTACCCGATACACTTTCCCTGACATTGGTAGTTTTAATCCCCGTTCTACTTTATTTTTACAATAGTAATGACCTGATTACTTTTATGGGTATCGCCGGCGGAATCTTCCTGGCGCTGGAAAGCATTATAGTGGTGCTTATGAGAAACAAGCTAAAACCGGTTGGCCTTAGGGGTTATTTCATAATGCTGGTTTTCTTGGTTGGGATGTTCTATGAGATACTCAAGAATTTCTTTTTGTCGTAATTTGCTTCCGTAGTTTAATGGATAGAACGTTGGCCTCCGAAGCCGGCGATGCAGGTTCGATTCCTGCCGGAAGCACAAAATTAGATACTATGTAGTAGAGACTCGATTTCGTTTTATACGACAGGCTTCATATTTAGTCGAATCTCTACTACCTGGTATAATATTGAGATAGATTCTATTATGCTTTTTACTGAAATTGTTATTGCGGTAATTTCCGCCGCCGTTATCGGAATCCTATTTCACCTTTTGCGTCAGCCATCCATCATCGGCTTTATAGTCGCTGGCTTGGTGATAAGCTCTCTCGGGTATCTCGCCCAAGGAAGCGCGGAAGTTATAAGCAGCTTGGCTTCAATCGGTGTAGCCTTCCTGCTCTTTATAGTTGGGCTAGAGATGAATATCCGTGAATTGAGGCATATCGGCCGAGCCGCGCTCTTCGTGGGTTTCGGGCAGGTAGTCTTCACTTTTGCCCTAGGATTTTTCATCTGCACCCTTTTGGGATTCACCAATTTAGCTTCTTTTTATATATCTATAGCCTTAACATTTTCTTCGACCATAGTGGTGGTGAAACTTTTATCGGAGAAAAAAGATTTACGCAGCCTTTATGGCAGGATTGTTGTCGGCGCTTTATTAATCCAAGACTTAATAGCTATTTTAATCCTCCTCTCTTTAACCGGTTTTAGGGAAGGCGGAACAATTGCGAGTTTTGCCGTCACCCTAGCTAAGGGAGCTGTGTTCTTGGCCGCCATAGCAGTAGCCTCGAGATATTTACCCAGACTACTAGACTTGATTGGCAGGTCAAGAGAACTCCTTTTTCTTTTCAGTATTGCTTGGGCGCTGGGTATAGCCGCCTTGGCCGGTTCTCGATTCGTGGGCTTATCAATGGAGGTGGGCGGTTTTTTGGCTGGGTTAGCTCTTGCCGGGTCATCGGAAAATTTTCAGATTTCTTCAAAGCTGAGACCACTGAGAGACTTTTTTCTTATACTATTTTTTATCGGCTTGGGCACAAGCATGATGCAAGGAATTACCTTTAGCGCTCTCTGGCCTACTATTTGGCTTGCGCTTTTTGTGCTTGTAGGGAACCCCTTAATAATACTTATTATCATGGCGTTTATGGGTTACAGAGCGAGAACCTCTTTCCTTTCGGCTGTGGCTTTTGCCCAAATCTCCGAATTCAGTTTCGTAGTTATGGCTCTAGGAGGAAAATTGGGGCACGTCAGCAATGCAGAGATCTCCTTAGTGACTCTAGTGGGTATCGCCACCATCTTTATTTCTTCATACTTTATCTACTATGGAGATAAGCTCTACGAGCTTACTAAGCCTGTTGTTAAATTTTTTGAGAAGAAAGGCAGAAGAGTGGAAGAATCTCTGGAAGATTTAAATCTCTCCAATCACATAGTTTTGATAGGTGTTCACAGAATGGGCCAAACAATTCTTAAGACCCTCGCCAAGTCTGACAGAGATTTTGTGGTGGTGGACTTTGACCCGGTTATGGTTAAATCGATGAAAGAGTATAACTTGCCGGTGTTTTATGGAGATATTACCGAAGAAGCGGTTCAGGATTTGGTTGGATTGGACGAAGCGAGAGTTATCGTCTCAACAGTGCCGGACTTTAAAGATAATTTGGCTATTATCGAAGCGGTTCATAAGAAAAATTCTAAAGCTAAAATTATTCTTACCGCTGAGAGTGAGTTGGAAGCCAAGGAACTCTATCAAGAAGGAGCTGATTATGTTATTTTACCGCACTTCTTGGGCGGCAGAGAGCTTGTGAATATCATAGAGAGTGACCACGGCTTTGGCAGCTTAAAGAGGTTAAGAGATCGCGACTTGGCTTCCATAAACAACTCTTCTTTCGGCGATTCGGATTAAAATAATTCCGCCTGCTTTTTCGGATTGGGGGCAGGATCCGGCTTGGGTGTATGTTCCGGCTTGCCGGATTTCCTGTCTCTCACAAACTCTTCGTACTTCTTTTTTACTACGGGAAGTTTGGCAAAACTGACTTTAAGAGCGTCCTTAACCGCCGTGGCACGCAAGGCAGCAGCCGGATGATACAGGGGCATAAGCAATCTATCTTTCCACCAAAAGATTTTTCCTTGAGCAAGAGATATTTTCGCATCCGGCAGAAAAAAATTCATAGAAAACCTTCCCAGTGGAGCAATAATTTTGGGATTGATTATTTCCAATTGTTTCATGAGATATGGCGAATAGGCGGCAATCTCTTCGGGCAAGGGGTCGCGATTTTCCGGGGGGCGGCGTTTTACAATATTAGTGATGTAAATATCCTCTCTTTTCCAGCCGAGTCCCAATATCATAGCGTCCAGGAGTTTCCCAGCTTGGCCGACGAAAGGCCTGCCTTGCATGTTCTCGTGATACCCCGGTGCTTCACCGATAAATAAGACGTCCGTATCGGGATTGCCTTCGCCGAAAACAAGATTTGATTCCAAGAGGGGTAAGCTTTTATCTTTCTCCATCTCATACTTCAAGTTATGAAGAGCATCTGTCTTTGGGCTATAATTAGCTTGTGGCATATATACCTATTTATCTTACTATAAAATTCTTTAATCGACTTCAAGAATTCCTGAAACATTGGTATGTCGGAGGATTCAGGATAGGCAGCCACCTTACCATATCTGTATTAGAGCGGCTTGATAGGCGTCTGGCTTTTCGCGTAACGCTCAAGTATTTTTTCCAGCCGCTATTTCAAGACAGGAGTGTCATAGGCTATATATTCGGTTTCTTGTTTAGAAGCGGTAGGCTTATCATCGCCCTTGCCCTCTACCTCTTAGTAGTAATTTTCGCCTTAAGCCTATATGCAATTTGGGCAGCCACTTTGCCGTTTCTCGTATATCAAACAGCGGCAGCTTACAACTTGGTTCCACCACTAATATGGCGTTAAAGAGAGAAATATATTTTAAAGAGCCGCTCTTGGAGATGCCAGTGGTTTATCGCAAGACGGTTAGTTTTATAACCGCTATTTGGAACGTCTTACTTGTGGCGGGCTCCATTATTTTTATTTTATCGGGCACAGATAAACTTACTTGGGCAGGATATTTAATAGCGCTCTATCTGGGGCACAGAATTACCCACTTTAACAGTTCCTCGGAAAAACTTGACCATCCGATGGCCAATGAAAAAATTAACGCAGCCGATTATTTAAGTCGACAGGCGAGAAGCGCTTTAGTGCAAGCTGCCAATAAGGCTAATCTTTTCGGCGGTAGCTTTCTTTTATACTTAGCCAAGGAGCTTATTGACAAGAAAGAGGCTAGAGAAGCATTCATCAGATTGGATGTGGACTACGACCAGTTTAAAGCGAAGCTTGAAGAGCACTTAAATGCGAGTATGTCCCAAATCAAAGAAGATTATAAGGCTATTAATTTATCTATAGAAACTTTGTCGGTTGGAGCCATTGAAATGAGCCTGGCCAATCATAATCAAGAAATAAGAGCGGCTGACTTACTGGCTGCCTTGGCAGGACTTAAAGAGAGCCAGGATACGAGTAAGCTCTTTGGCCTTTTTGAAATTAGTTCGGATGATTTAGAGAGAGCTTTAATATTCGGTCGTTTCAGCCGTAATTTATGGGCACGCAAGTTGCCGACGGGCTTAGGAGGATTTGTAAGCCAACCTTATAAGTTAAGGCATAGGATTATGAACCGGGCTTGGACCGCAAGGCCTACCCCAAATTTAGATAGATTTAGCGTTGACTTTACGGATATGGCGAGAGCCGGGGCTACGGGTTTACTGGTAGGGCACGAAACCGAGTATCAAAGGATGATTGATACGCTTTCCCGCCCGAACAAACCCAACGCCTTGATTATCGGGGAAGCCGGTGCAGGCAAAGAAGCCATTGTTGGTCACTTGGCTTACGAAATAATAAGAGACAGGGTGCCGCCACCGCTCTTTGATAAAAGGTTGGTGGCAATTGATTTGAATTCTCTTTTGGCCGGGGCCGATTCGGCTGAACAAGAGCTCAGAATTAAAAATATATTTGAGGAAATTAATCAGGCCGGGAACATCATTCTTTATTTGCCGGATATCCACAATCTTTCTCGAACCGCAGGCCGCTACGAACTTAACATCGTAAACGTCATAATACCCTTAATACTTTCCAATGACTTCCCGACAGTAGGTTCTACGTATCCCAAAGATTTCAAACAGTTCATTGATAATCAAGGTTCTTTCGCCGACGCCTTCCAGTTTATTGATGTTAACGAAATCTCCGTCTCTGATGCCGAAAGAGTTTTGACTTACGATAGTTTGATTCTTGAGGGCCGGTATAAAATCAAAATAACTTACTCAGCCATTAAAAAATCCGTAGAAATCGCGCATAAATATTTTCATCAGAAACTTTTGCCCTCTTCGGCTGACGACCTTTTAAAAGAGGCGCTTGCGGAGGCGACCGGTCGCTCGGCAGAGGTTCTCACCGCCGACGACATAATAGCGGTAGCCGAAAAAAGAGTTAACGTGCCACTTCGCGATGCCGGAGAAAAAGAAAGAGAGAAGCTCCTAAACTTAGAAGTGTTGATTCATGAAAAGTTGATAGACCAAGAGGCTGCGGTTTCCGCCGTCTCAAAAATACTGAGGGAATACAGAAGCGGCCTCTCCGCGAATAAAGGCCCCATAGGCAGTTTTCTTTTTGTGGGTCCGACCGGTGTCGGGAAAACAGAATTATCCAAAATTTTAGCGAAGATTCAGTTTGGTTCCGAGGCGGCTATGGTCAGGTTTGATATGTCCGAGTACCAGGATAAATCAAGCTTTTCCAGACTTATCGGATCTCCCGACGGCGAGATGTCCGGGGCTTTGACGGAGGCGATTTTAAGGAAGCCTTTCGCCTTGGTGCTTCTGGATGAGTTTGAAAAGGCATATCCCGATGTGCTGAACCTTTTTCTTCAGGTATTTGAGGATGGCCGTTTAACGGACAACTTAGGGAGAGTGGTGGACTTTAAAAACACGATTATTATTGCCACCTCTAACGCCGAGTCGGAATTTATTAAAGAAGCGATGGATAAGGGGCAAAAAATGGAGGCCATAACCGAAGAACTTAAAAAGAGATTAGTCCGCACTTTTCACCCGGAGCTGTTGAATCGTCTGCAGATTATAGTTTTCAAAAGCCTTAGCATGGACGACTTACACGCGGTGGCTAAACTTCTCTTTAAAGAGGTGGAAGTTTCTTTAAACAATCAAGGTATAAAATTTCAGATTACGGACGAGGCCATAGGGAAAATTGCCGAGATAGGCTATTCGCCGGCATTCGGCGCCAGGCCGCTAAAAAGCGTTATCGCCGATAAAATAAAATCTCCACTCTCCGAAATGATTCTAAGGTCCGAAGTGCAGAAAGGAGGAGGGATTAAGGTTACTTTGGAAGATAACGAGCTTAATATTTCCATAGAGAAAAGTGAAGAATCACGAAGTAGCTAAAATACTGACGGAGATAGGGGAGTACTTGGATATGCAGGGAGTGCCTTTTAAGCCGCGCGCCTATGAAAAGGTTGCCGAGGTTATTGATAATCTGGAAGAAGACATTGAGGGTATTTACGAGAGTGGCGGAATTAGAAGTTTAGGCGAAATACCTGGGGTGGGGGTTTCTATCGCGGAGAAGATAGAAGAGTTTTTGAAGACCGGCAAGATTAAATATCACGAAGAGCTTAAAAAAAAGACACCAGTCGACTTAGCCACTTTAACGCAAGTTGAGGGGTTGGGCCCCAAAAACATAAAGCGTCTGTATGAGAAGTTAAAGGTAAAATCTTTGGACG
>MHJB01000006.1 GCA_001817805.1 Candidatus Colwellbacteria bacterium RIFCSPLOWO2_12_FULL_43_11
CCAACCTTCGCCTTTGGGAGAGGCCACCCCGCAGTAAATCTCATTCGCTTTGTACCAGACAGGTATCCTGTGGCCAAACCATATTTGGCGGCTTATGCACCAATCTCTTAGGTTATTAATCCAGTGGAAATAAACTTTTTCAAATCTGGCAGGCAATATTTTAATCTGACCCGATTTTATAACCTGTTGCATCAAATCTTTTAAAGATATTTCGGCGCCAGATTTTATGCCTTTTATTTTTGAGTTGCTTACTTTGAATTTTCTATTGACATCAACAAACCACTGTTCTTTGATTTGTGGTTCAATGATGCCGCCTCCACGTTCATTGGTGGCTACTCGGTGTACATAATTTTCATCAATTTTTTCTAGAAGCCCCTTGGCTTTTAACTTCTCAACGATCAGCGGACGGGCTTTTTTAATATGCTGGCCAGAAAATTCTCCGGCGACTGGCATTAGCTTGCCGTGGTAATCAATTATTTGCTCTTTATCCAAATTATGCCTTTCGGCAATTTCGAAATCGGCATTATCATGCCATGGGGTTATGGTCATTACTCCGGTGCCAAACTCCATATCCACAGCCTTATCTTTAATAATGGTGGCGGTTACCGGACCGTTAATCCACTCCAATTTTATTGTGTCGCCATGGTTGTACTTTTTATAGCGCGTATCGTTCGGATGCATCACGACGTATTTATCGCCGAACTTGGTTTCGGGCCTCGCTGTGCTAATCACAAACGGCCCGTATTTTAGATAGTAAAAGGAGGACTTTTCTTCCAGCCATTCTACTTCATCGTCCGAGACGGTGGTCTGTAACTTAGGGTCCCAATTCACAATGCGAGCGCCTCGATAAATTAGCCCCGCTTTATACATTCTTACAAACGCCTCCATAACCGCCCGATAACGCTTCTAATCCAGTGTGTAAGCGTACCTGCTCCAATCAAGTGAGGAGCCCATTCGTTTTAACTGGTTTAAGATAGTAGCCTTACTTTCTTCGGTAAAAATATTAATGCGTCGCAGGAGTTCCTCGCGGCCGAGGTCGTACCTAGTTTTATCTTCCTTCTTATATATTTCTCCCTCAACCTTAGATTGAGTAGCTATGGCGGCTGAGTCTGTTCCGGGAAGCCACAAAGTTTTTAAGCCCCTCATCCTTGCGTAGCGAACCATAATATCCTCAATAGCCAACATAGCGGCGTGCCCCATATGCAAAGTGCCGGTAACATTTGGTGGAGGAAGGACTATGGAAAAACTTTTAGCGTTTTTCTTCATTAAACCCTTCTTAATATAAGTATCGGGGTTGAATAACCCTGATTTTTCCCAAGTTTCGTATATCTTCTTCTCTAAATTCTCGTGATCGAAACGGGTCTCCATGTAGAGTTTATGTTACTATAATAATGCATTTAAGGGCAAAAATTAACTTTTTCATGACAGTTGTCCTCTATAACATCCGCAGCCTCCATAATGTCGGTTCTATTTTTAGAACCGCTGACGCTATGGGCGTAGAGAAAATTTATTTGTGCGGCATTACACCCCAGCCGGTTGACGAGTTTAAAAAGCCCAGAAAACAGCTTACTAAAGTTTCACTGGGCGCCGAAAAATACATTCCTTGGGAGAAGGTTTACTCCGCTTCGCGCTTACTGGACAAGCTTAAGAAAGAAAATTATAGGATTTTAGCGCTGGAACAACATCCTAAATCGGTTAAGCTGCAAAAAGTTAAGAAAAGTAATAAATTTGTGCTGGTTTTGGGCAATGAGGTCAAGGGCTTGCCCGAGTCTATCCTTAAAAGAGCGGATAAGGTGGTTGAAATCCCAATGCTGGGTCAAAAAGAATCTTTAAACGTCGCGGTAGCCTTCGGCATCGCGGCTTATCATTTTACTCTCTAATAAGAGCCAAAAATGGTAAAATTATATCAATGATATTTTTCAGTCGCAAACAAAGTCTTAAGATTCTTTTTGTAGCGTCGGAAGCGACTCCTTTTGCCAAGGCCGGCGGTTTGGGAGAAGTTATGTATTCCTTGCCTAGAGCCTTAAATAAACTGGGTCACGACGCACGGGTTATGATACCGCGTTACTTAAATATAGATACCGATAAGTTTCATTTGAAACTTATTGAAGAGGGTGTGAATGTTCCTAGCGGAAGAGAGGAGCCGGTAATATGCAACGTAAAGATGTTTGCTCCGGATAAGGGCGATGTTGATGCGCCTCCCATTACTTATTTTTTGGAAAACGAAGAATATTATGAGCAGAGAGCCAATATTTATGGTTATGCCGACGATCCTGTCCGCTGGGCCCTCTTAAGTCGGGGAGTATTGGAATTCATTGTGAGTCATAAGGAGTGGAGGCCGGATGTGATAGTGGCTTCAGATTGGCAGAGCGGTCTAATACCCAATTACATTCATACCGAATACAAAGACCATCGGGTTATTAGTAAAATACCGGTTCTTTTTTGTATCCACAATCTTTATTTCCAGGGAATGTTTGACCATCATTTCGTTACCGAAATGGATTACGATGACGGCCAATCGGAGATTCCGGGGTTCTACGATCCAAGGCTCTTGAAATTGAATTTTATGAAGCGCGGCATTAGATACGCCGATGTTATAAATACCGTCTCCCCAACTTATGCCAAGGAGATTACCACTCCGGAGTACGGCGAGCTTCTCGACACTTTGCTGCGGGAAAGAAGAGGAAGGCTCTACGGAGTTTTAAACGGTCTGGATTACAAAGAATGGAATCCGGAAAAAGACCCCAATCTGGAAACTCCCTTTAGCGCTAAAAATATTAGTGACAGGGCTCTCAGTAAGAAAACTTTGCAAAATAAATTTAATCTGCCCGAACGCGATGATGCCTTTGTTATTGGTATAGTTTCAAGACTTACCGAACAGAAAGGTTTTGATTTACTAATGGATGCCGGGGATGCTCTCTTGAGGAACTTTGATATTCAGTTTGTGGTTCTGGGCAATGGTGACGGTAAGTATATGGGGTTTTTCCAAGAAATGGAGAAACGTTATCCGGAAAAGATGGCCATCCATCTCTCTTTCGACAGTATATTGCCTCATGTAATTTATGCCGGAGCCGATTCGGTCTTAATCCCTTCCAAGTTTGAGCCATCCGGTTTAACCCAAATGGAGGCTATGAGATACGGCGCGGTTCCTATCGTAAGGCAGACCGGCGGTTTGGCTGATAGTGTCATCGATTACGATCCCGAAACTCAAACCGGTAATGGTTTTGCTTTTGAGAAGTTTGATCAATATGCGTTATACGGAACGATTATCAGGGCGATGGAGACTTTTAAATACAAAAATTATTGGGCGGACTTGGTTAAACGTGCGATGTTGGCGGACTTTTCTTGGGACATGTCGGCTAGAGAGTACGAAAAACTTTTTACGAAAGCTGTCGAGCTCCACGCCAATCAGCCGGAACAGGGTTAATGCGCTGGGCTAATTTTCTTCACATCTATCAGCCGGCCGAGCAGCAGCCCGATATCTTGGAAGCGGTTGTTTCGCAAAGTTACAGACCCATACTAATGGGCTTAAAAGAGAGACCCAAAGTAAGGCTGACTTTGAATATCAATGGCTCGCTTATGGAGCTTTTTGATAAGTACGGCTATAAAGACCTGATAGATATATTAAGAAATTTGGGAAAGGAGGGCAGAATTGAATTTACCAGCTCGGCTAAGTATCATGCTTTTCTGCCGTTTCTGAAAGACGATGAAATTATTCGCCAGATAAAAATCAATGATGAAACCAACAAATTTTTCTTGGGCGATGCTTATAACCCTCAAGGCTTCTTTCCTCCGGAAATGGGCTACAAAGAAAACATTGCTCCATTAGTAGAAAGTTTGGGATTTAAGTGGCTCATTCTGGATGAAATTGCTTTAACCGGGGAACCCGGCAAGGTTGATTACAATAAAGTCTATAAAATAAAAGACACCAAGCTCTCCGTATTTTTTAGAGAAAGGCGCTTGAGTAATTTAATTATGAGCGCGGTAGTTCGTTCGAGAGATACCTTAATTGAGGCCATGCGGGATGATTTAAAAACCAATCGATATCTCGTTACCGCTATGGACGGGGAAACTTTTGGTCATCACCGGCCCGGCTTGGAGAAAATGCTCTTTGATGTTTTTGACGCGCCGGAGTTTGAGTTGATTAAAATTTCCGAAATAGAAGAGCATTACAAAGAAACTGTTGAAATAAATCCGGTTGCTTCCACTTGGGCCTCAAGCAAAGAAGATATTCAAAAAGGGATTCAGTTTCTTTCTTGGCTTGATCCGGAGAACATGATTCATAAATTACAGTGGGACTTGGAGAAGATGGTTTTGGATCAGGTTTATGCCATGAGCGGAACCGAACCCATTTATGAAGTTGTGAGAAAAAAGATGGATATGGCAATGAGCTCGGATCAGTTCTGGTGGGCTTCGGCCAAACCATGGTGGAGTCTGGAGATGATTGAAATGGGTGCCTTTCGCTTACTTGATACTTTAAGAACAGTGCCCAATGTACCACGAGAGACGCTTGATAAAGCCGCTAACTATTATGAAAAGATAATTTCCACTGCCTTTAACTGGCAGAGGGGAGGCAAAATCAGAGAAATGATGCACGAGCAGAGGTCAATCTTACGCATACCTTTTAAAGACAGGACTATTAGCCGGGGGGGAGAAGAGGTGGGAGTTTACGATGCCTTTATTGCTATGATGAAAGATTTAGAAAAAAAAGCCGTGGAACATAGTGAGTATGAAAAAGCTATTCTTTGGCGAGACTCAATTTATAAACTGGAAAACAGCTTGGATATTTACGACACGATTAATGCTATCGATCTTTTGCGCATTGAAGTACCGCACAATGAAGTGGAGGCAACAATAGAAAAATACAAAGAGCAGTATCGGAAAATACGCGGCGGTCAACCCGAACAAAGAGGCAGTTAAATGATTAAGTGGTTAACGATTGCTTTTATGGTGGTAGGAACGATTTATTACGCCGTGATTACCTTCGCGCCCTTTGGCATAAGTCATAATATTGCCATTATTGATGGTAATGAATTCTCGGTTCAAATTGCAGATTCTATTGATGAGCGCGATAAAGGCTTGTCTGGAAGAAATAGTCTGGGCGGTAAGGAAGGGCTCTTATTTGTCTTTGATGAGTCCGACGAATATGGTTTCTGGATGAAAGATATGAAATTTCCCATAGATATTATTTGGATTGAAAATAATGAAGTCGTTTATGTCTTGCCTAATGTTAAGCCGGACTCTTACCCCAGTGTTTTTTATCCACCCCAACCGGCTAACAAAGTTCTGGAAATTAACGCCGGTCTCTCCGAGAGTTTAGGCATCATGAAGTACAGCTCGTTTCTATTAAAATAATATATATGGATAAGGTTGAAGCGAAGAACGACAGAATACTTGGGCTTAAAAGGAATGCCTTTTTCCTGGGCTTAGTAAGTCTCTTCAACGATTTCTCCAATGAAATGGTTCAATCGGTTATGCCGGTATTCCTGGGCGTAGTTTTGGGCGTGCCGCCGGTAGGCGTCGGTTTAATCGAGGGCGCGGCGGATGCCATAGCCAGCTTCCTTAAAATAATTTCCGGCTGGGTATCGGACAAGATTCAGAAAAGAAAAGGTCTGGCTATTTTAGGTTATTGTCTCTCTATTCTATCGAGACCGTTTTTTGCGTTAGCCGGTTCTTTTTCTCACGTCTTCGCTTTAAGAGTAATGGACAGGATGGGCAAAGGTATACGCGAGGCTCCGCGTGATGCACTGTTGGCCGAATCGGTTGGCTACGAAGAAATAGCCAAGTCTTTTGGTTATCACCGGGCCATGGATGCCTTAGGTGCGACCATTGGACCGATTGCGGCCTTTTTGATACTTCCTTTTATAAACTATGATTACAGGTCTTTATTTATTATCGCGTTCTTTATCGGGCTTTTATCCATTGGCACTTTTGTTTTCGTTAAGGATAAAAAGATAAGTGAGAATAAAACTTCATCTAAACTGGATTTCAATCTTTTACGCCGGAACAAAAGATTTATTTCTTATCTCATAGCCATTTTTATTTTCGGTTTAGGCGCCCTACCAATAACCTTAATGCTTTTATATCCCGTTAGTCTGGCAATGAATAACGGCGGGGGTTCCCTTGGAGCAATTCCTTTACTCTACTTTATATATAGCGGTACTTTTGTTTTAACGGCTATACCCTTGGGCAGATTGGCTGATAAGACAAGTAAGCGTTTAGTTGTGGCGTTGGGCTTTATAGCGGCCGTCATTGCCTATATTGGTTTAGCTATGTCTCACACTTTCTGGGGTGCGGCCTTTTTCTTTGTTGTTTTCGGACTCTATAGCGGGGCTACAGATGGTGTCCAACGGGCGATGGCTGCCCGGATGGTAGCCCCCGAATTTTTAGCGACGGGCGAAGGATTGCTTAACGCCGCTACCGGGACTTCGGCGCTTTTGGCGGGTTTAATCGGGGGATTATTATGGACCATCTATGGACCAGCCGCCGCCTTTATTTACGGGGCGGTATTCTCGGGCCTAGGTTTCGTGGTCTTCGTCATTTTCAGTTTAAGGAAGTAGTTATATAATTAAGTTTATGACTAAAGTTGCTATAAACGGTTTTGGCAGAATTGGTAGGTTGTTTTTTAGGCAAGCCTTCGGTTCAAAGGACATAGAAATAGTGGCTATTAACGACCTGGGCGATCTGGAAGATTTAGCCTATCTATTAAAATACGACACGGTTTATGGCCGTTATTCTAAGACTGTTAAAACGGAGAACGGGAATTTTATAGTTGATGGGCAAGTTATTAAGTGCGTCCAAATAAAAGATCCGTCTCAATTGCCTTGGAAAGAATTAGGGGTGGATGTGGTAGTTGAGTCCACCGGCGTTTTTGAATCATTTGAATCGGTGAAACCGCATATCTTGGCCGGCGCCAAGCGCGTTGTTATAACCGCTCCCGCCAAAGATCCTGACGGTACGGAAGGAAAGACTATTCTAGTAGGGGTTAACCCCGACGAAGCGAAAGGTGTCGTCCTTACCTCTAATGGCAGTTGCACCACAAATGCAGCTTCCCCGATTATAGCGGTATTAAACGAAACCATCGGCATTGAGAAAGCGGTTTTAAATACTGTCCATGGTTATACCGCTACTCAAAATTTAGTTGATGGGCCAACTAAGGGGAGCGACTTCAGGCGAGGGCGCGCTGCGGCACAAAATATAGTACCTTCAACCACGGGTGCCGCAATTTCCGTTACCAGAGCCGTTAAAGGACTAGATGGGAAATTCGACGGCATTGCTATTAGAGTTCCCGTGGCTGCCGGTTCAATCGCCGACGTTACTTTCTTGGCCAAAAAGAAAACAACCGTAGAAGAGGTCAATTCAATTTTGAAAGCTGCGGCCGAAAGCCCTAGATGGAAAGGAATACTAGCTGTAACCGAAGAGCAACTGGTTTCCTCGGATATTATTGGCGAGCCATACGGAGCCATAGTTGATCTGAAATTAACCAAAGTCGTAGATGGCGACTTGGTAAAAGTCCTTTCTTGGTATGACAACGAATGGGGTTATTGCTCAACTCTGGTTAAGCATATACAAAACTTAGCAGCTTAAATTAATGACAATTTATCTTGGCTCTGATCATCGAGGGTTCAAACTCAAGGAATTAATTGAGTCTCAACTTAAGGCTCACGGCCATGTTGTTCATGATTTAGGCAACGACCATTACGACGAGACTGATGATTATCCGGAATTCGCGCATCGCGTGGCTGAAAAGGTTAGCGCGAATCCAGCCAGTTTCAGGGGCATTGTTTTATGCGGTTCGGGAGTTGGAGTGGACATTGTAGCTAATAAATTTGATGGGATTCGTTCGGCTCTTGTTTCCTCCGTTGAACAAGCTTTTGCTTCACGTAACGACGACGATGCTAATGTCTTAGCTTTAGCCTCCGATTACCTTACGCCAAAGCAAGCTCAATCGATAGTAAAAGTTTGGTTAGAGACGCCCTTCTCGGAAGACGAGCGCCATAAAAGGCGACTGGGAGAAATTGAAGAGTTAGAAAAATAACCCGCCATGTGGCGAGGTATTTACATATTTAGATTAGCTTGAGCGGTTATTTTATATTTCTTTTTCTTCAGGAAATTTATATAACTTGCTGCCGCAATCATGGCCGCATTATCGGTATTGAATTCGCTCTTAGGCACTAAGAATTCTTTACGTACTCTTTTAGCTTCTTTCTTCAGTGTATCCCTTAAAGCTTTGTTAGCCGCAACTCCTCCTCCCAGTATTATTGTTTTCGCTCCAAAGCTCTGTGCCGCATTTATGGTTTTTTTGACCAGTACATCAATCGCAGCTTGCTGGAATGAGGCGGCAATGTCCGCTTTCTTGGCCTTAGCCTGCCTGCCGGTAGGCAGGGGATTATCGCGCAAGAAATATAAAACAGAAGTTTTGAGTCCCGAGAAACTAAAGTCATAATTTTTGTGGGTGAGCA
>MHJB01000007.1:0-11497 GCA_001817805.1 Candidatus Colwellbacteria bacterium RIFCSPLOWO2_12_FULL_43_11
AATCTTGCCGGAGAGAGAATACTCTCTCATCAGATGGTCCGACAGTTCATCCAAAGTTCCGCTAAGATTACCGGAAAACTCGCCTGCTTTAACTAAACCTATAAAAACACTGGGGAAAAGATTATCATACGACTCAAAAGTTTTCCAAAGCGGCTGACCATTTTCCAGGTTGGACTTGGCATTGATTAAAACATTTCTAACAACTGCCTTTTGCGCGTCCGCTATCATAATGTCCAAGGCTTCTATTATGCTTAACCCCGACCTAATCGCCGCCGCCAGATTTCTAACCATCATTATGCGGTCCAGCCCTGTTATGCGCTCAAAAACGGATGAAGATAAGGAGCTTTTACTTTCACCTTTGGCTCCTAATTCAGTGATAGTGATAGGAATAAGCTCACGGCCTTCCAGGTGTCTCACTACATCGACTTTGGCCGAAGCCTCAAACTCCCCTGTTTTTATAACTCCGTTTTCGTCGGATGCTTCGTAAATAAATTTAGGCATATATTTATTCTCTTACTACTCTCATTACCTCTTCTATGGTGGTCTCGCTTTTCTCGACTTTTTTCAACCCGTCTTCAAACATGGAAATCATACCTTTCTCTATGGCCTTGGCTTTAATTTCACGAACCGATGCCAGTTTGAGCAGAAGTTGTCTTATATCTTCATCAACCAGGAATATCTCGAATATACCTACCTGACCCTTAAAGCCCGTACCGCCACAGGCGTTACAACCCTTACCTTTATATAAAATCTTGGGTGTCTCTTGTATGTGCCCCTCGTTAGCCAGGGATAACTGAGCCTTTATGAGCCGCTCCATTTCGGGAGTCGTACTATAAGATTCAACACAAAGTTGGCAAATCTTTCTTACTAACCGTTGAGCGACTACCAGGTTAACCGTGGAAGCCAAAAGAAATGCCGGCGCGCCCATGTCTAAAAGTCTCGGCAAAGCAGAGGGCGCGTCATTGGTATGTAAAGAAGATAAAACCAAGTGTCCGGTTAGCGCTGCGTGAACGGCAATATCCACCGTTTCGTTATCGCGAATTTCACCAATCATAATGATATCCGGATTCTGACGTAAGATACTGCGCAGGCCGTTCGCAAAAGTGATGCCGGCTCTAATATTAACTTGCGTCTGGTTAACTCGTGTGATTTCGTATTCAATAGGATCTTCTATGGTAGTGATATTTACTTTGGAAGTGTTCAAAATAGTCAAAACCGCGTATAGCGTGGTCGTTTTGCCGTGACCGGTAGGGCCGGTCACGAGAATCATGCCGTGAGGTTTTTGAATCTCCCGGTTTATAATTTCGACGCCCGTTGGCGACAAGCCCAACTCTTCAAGAGAAAGCGGTCTGGTACTTACTTTCAAAAGACGCATTTCTACCTTTTCGCCGTTCAATACCGGCATAATGTTTACTCTGATATCTATACTCCCTCCTACTTCCAAGTTAAATCTGAAACGTCCATCTTGAGGAACACGATGTTCGTCAATTTGTAAATCGGCCAGAACTTTTACGCGGGCCACCAGAATAGAATCAACTGATTTGGATAAGCTAAGAACTTCATGCAGTTCTCCATCAATGCGATATCTGATAAGAAGCTCTTTGGGCAGGGGCTCAAAATGGATATCCGATGCGTTTAACTGCATAGCCTGTTCTATAATACTATCCAAGATAGTTATAATAGGAACTGCTTGAGCCAATTTGATTAAATCTTGTTCTCCTGAGGCCGCAATAACCTTCTGAACGTTATTTTGAATAACCTTATCAAAGTCTTCCCCTAACGTTTGTTTATACTGCCTTAAACCATACTGTAAACTTTCCGTAGTGGTGATATGGGCCTCTATGCTCACGTTCAGTTTATGACTTAAAAAGTTAATAACGTCGTAGTCGGTGGGATCGATCATGGCTACCTTAACCAGATTTTTCCCTTCATCGTAATTGAAAGATACTACGTGCTCCGACTTGGCATAGGACTCAGGAATCATTTCCACTACTTTCACGGACAAGCCAATAGTTCTTAAGTCTACGGAGGGAACCTCGAAATATTTTTTAAGCAGTTCCACTAAATAGTATTCCGGCAAATCTCCCCTACCAACAAGAACATTAACAACCTCTTGTCCGGCCCGGCGCGCCTCTTCACTTGCCGATTCGAAATTTTGAGCGGTTACCGCGCCGCTCTCCACGAGTAATGTTTTAAGTTTCTCTTCTGCGATATGCATTACCTAATATGATAGCAATAAGTGGCTTAAATTATAAGCACCGCAAGCCCCAAGGTATTGATAAGATATCCACCAAAAAGCATGATGACGAGAGACGCCAAAAGCATGGGCATGCCTAGAGTGGTGTATGGTTCTTTATAATATAAGAGGCGGAAGATGGATACTAAGACTACGAAAACAAAGGTAATGGGCACGAATAAAATCAAATTTGGCCAACCGACTATTAAACAAAGAAGCAGCCCCAAATATGTTTCGCCTTCTTTAAAGAATCTCTCGTTATATTTCTTCAGAATCACAAGAATAGCGTAAAAACACAAGGCCACGAGAGATAACAGTAGAACATTTATCCAGAAACGGCCCCAAGAATAAAACAAAAAATAACCCCATTTACTTTGCAGGATAGCGCCGAAGTTATTTTGGAGAAAATTTGATAGAGGTACGGCATCGCTTAATGGTGAATTTATTAAAGCCTTACCAATCTCATCGCCTCGTGACCAAACATAATACTGGGCTACTGATTCTATAATGGCATAGACAAATCTAAAAATCAGGACGGAGATAGCCAATAATTTAAAACCCAGTCGGAAATTTAGTATCTTAAAGGTTTTCTCCAAATTATAAGAGACAGCCGCAACAATAAAAACTGTCCATAAAAATACTACGGGCGACCAACTTAATAAATTCACTCCCAGGTTCATAAAAATCTTTTTAATTATAAAACAAAAATCCCGCTATATCAAAATATTAGCGGGATCTTGTTTCTTGTATTCAGATACTAGAAATCGTTATCCCCATTCAAGATAGTTAGATTGCTGCCCATCTCAAAAAGATTGGCATTCTCCCCGCCATCTTTAGAAGCCCTGTCGTCATCACCACCAACTCCATACGCAGTGCTTTCCAACCTGGCGTCCACCTCAAACTGAAGATTATTGGTCTCACAACCGTAACGGTACATCAGTGCGCCATTAGTGAGAACTAAGGCGGTGCTAATGTCAGTTCCCGTAGTTACAGAAAGATCATTAGTCGGATCCAACGGCATGTTAGAAATAGGTGAGCCACCGGTTATACCTCCAAGATTTACTTTAATCCATCCGGTTCCAGCAATAGACGAAGCCGCAGTATTGGTATCGCTTTGTGTTGCTTTCGCTACCATACTTCCAAACGTACCAGTAACATCAGTAATTAGCTCACCATCCGGAGTACCATCCGGAACGCTAAACCAAATAGTGTCCGCTCCGCTTCCGTTTTTGCACAACGTATTGGTGCCACCATCCAATACAGGACTGGCAGTTGAAGTCACGTAAACGCCTATTGCCGTCTTCAAGCTGGATAAGTCGGAAATTCTTTGACTATCCCTTGTTTTTCTTAAAGTTTCAGCCGGGTTAATGGCGACTATAAGAATAGTCGACAAAATCGCGATAATGGCGATTACTATCAGAAGCTCAAGCAACGTAAAACCTTTTTTAGAATTTATATTCATATGTCTTATTATATCATACGACCTTTTTGTTTTAATCTTTTGTTTGTGGATATCTCTCCTTCTGCCAGTCAAATCTTCTAGCCTATCCAAACCTGGGCAGCTTAATACCTTACGCTAAGAATAGCACATTTTGACGTATTCGGTAGAAAGTTGTGTTGATAACTCCCGAGCGTGATATAATAAGTAGAGATGGACTTGATTAAATTCTTCACCCGCGAAGAAATTATCGCCGGCTTGGAAATAAGTGCTAACCACCTCCGACTAACAGTTCTTTCGCAAGAAAAAGAGGATAAAAAATCGTCTGCGGCTTTCGCGGCGGAAGAACCCCTGCAAGAAGGGGCATTGGTAAACGGCCATATCGTAAATAAAGAAGAATTTATCCAATCAATCAAAAGGCTCATTGGTAAGTCCAAAACCAGGATAAGATATGTTATTCTGTCCATCCCGGATGATAAAGTTTTCTCCAAAATTTTTAAGTTCCCCAAAAACATAAAAGACGAAAAGTTAAAAGGAACTATGGAATTAAGTATAGGTTTCCAGCTGCCCATCAGGCCGGCTGACGCCTATTTGGACTGGGAAAAAGTTGAAAAAGAAACCGGAGACGAAAATGAAGTGCTTCTGGCCGCTGTACCGAAACTGATAGTGAATGATTACGTTGCCGCGGTAGAA
This sequence comes from Candidatus Colwellbacteria bacterium RIFCSPLOWO2_12_FULL_43_11, assembly GCA_001817805.1. Classification (GTDB taxonomy): domain Bacteria; phylum Patescibacteriota; class Minisyncoccia; order UBA6257; family Colwellbacteraceae; genus 2-12-FULL-43-11. The sequence goes on from MHJB01000007.1 coordinate 4,368, forward strand.
TCGGCCGGCCTTAAAATTATAGCGGTAGAATTTCATTTATTAAGCATTGCTCGGGCGCTACCCCCCACCGACGAAACGGTCCTTGTCTTGAAGGATAACAAAGAAGGCATGACCACTGGAGTTATTAAAAATAACTTACTGCTTTTCATACATACAATCTCTTACGAAACAACTCCCAAAGACAAACTACCTACCGAACTAAAGAAAGTAATCAATTTCTGCGAAGCCGAATATGGAACACTGTCTAAGGTACTGGTGCTTAACGAAGAAGCAATGGGTCTCATAGATAACTTGGGCAATCTAAAAGTTGAAGTAGCTAATATTGTGAAAACATCCCCCGATACCAAAGAACCGGTGACTATCCCCGGCAGTTGGTTGGTCTCTCTGGGGGCGGCCACAAGAGGACTCATGCCAAGAAATCAAGATAACCTCGTAAGTCTAATGCCTGTAGGAACAGAGGAAGCTTACGAATACCACAAAGCCATCACCTTTTCTAAGCTGGTAACCGAAATAACAATCTCCGTTTCTTTTGTTTTCCTCGCGGTATTCTTAGGGGCCTGGTTTCTAATGCTTTATATACAACAATCTTTGAATAACCAATACAGCTTATCCGCTAACCTGCCCGTGCCCATAGAAGCCGCCGGCTTAGAGGCCAGAGCGACTCACTTAAATGCCTTACTTTCCCAAACTACCGAAATAATTAAAACAGCGCCTCAGTGGAGTGAAATCATATCGGAAATAACGAATATGGTCGGCACGGATATAGTCGTCGGTGAAATTGATACGAAATCGCCCGATGCGCCGATAACTTTACAGGGCACAGCCAAAAGTAGAGATGCCCTGAATAACCTCACCAAATCCTTCCAAGCGTCTCTCAAGTTCACTGACGTAAATGTCCCCCTGACCGACCTGGAAAAGAAAAAGGACATCCCCTTCTCTATGTCATTTCGACTAAAAGACCCGCAATCACTTTATTTGAAATAAATTTATGTTTGGCAAAAAACAACTTAAACTGGGAATTGTAAAAAGGCTGGGAGGGGCTTTAATTTTCCTTATTATGGTATTGGGAGCTACCTATACGCTAAGCGGGCGGATAGCTAAGATAAGCCATGATGCTACCGAAAACCGCACGGCGATAACCATATTGGAAAGCAAGGGCCGGGTAGCCGAAGAGCTTAAAAAGAATTTCACCGCGATAGGTGATGGAGACAAAAAAATAGAAGAAGCTTTCATTGAAGCGGGAGACATAGTGAAGTTTATTAATGAGCTTGAGAGTATTGCCAAAACAAATAAGCTTGAGCAAGATCTTAGGTTTAGTACTCCCATTCCGTTAAAGACCGTGGCAACTTCCGGCGAAACCGCAAAGGCGCTCAATTTAACAAAAGTTGATTATACTATCAATCTCCAAGGCGATATAGTTTCTCTCAATAATTACCTTCGGGAGCTTGAAAGAATGCCTTACTTTTCAAGCACAACCTCAATTACTATTATTTCGCTCTCAACCGCCACAAACTGGAAAAAAGTCGCTTCCGCTTCTATAGAGGCGCAATTGTATTTGAAACAATGAAAATACCGGAAATGAATTATAAAAAAATGGTTTATCCTTCTATCCTGATTGTTATAATCATTGTAATAATCGTAGCGGCCCTACTGGCTACTAAGTTCTTGACCGCTAATATTAATTCTTCCTTCAATACTAATGAATCTGTTTTAAAGGCAGAAGTAATTAAAATAGACATGGAAGGTTACAAACTGACCGCTAAAAAATTGGGCATCCAATACCCCGTGACACCGGACGAATCTACTGCTGAGCCTCCTCGGTCGGAGGGACAACAATAATCAATTTTTCACCGGGCAAGCGCACGTTAAACCTGGATCTTAGTTCTTTCTCCAAGTTATGTGGGTCAGAAAAATACTTTATATCAGCCCGTAGGGCTTCGTTGTCCTTGATTAGAGCCTGTTTCTCCGAATTCAAATTAGAAAAATCTACTTGAGCCTTGAGGGACTCAAGGCTAAGTCCATAAAGTTCGTAACCCAATAGGGCGACCACCCCTCCAAAGCTTAAGATTATTAATATCTTCTTCACTTCTTATATTGTAAGTCTTTAAACTACCTTTTTAAAAGCTCTTTAAAAACCTGAGGCGAAACAGTCACCCGCCCCATGGCCTTAAGCTTCTTTTTGCCTTCTTTCTGCTTTTTCCATAGTTTCATCTTCCTGGTGCGATCGCCGCCATTCTTGCCGAAATCACCCAACGCCTTCTTCATTGCCGGTATTGTTTCACGGGCTACGATTCTACCGGAAACCGATGCCTGAATCGCTTGCGAGAACTGCTGACGAGGCAATAAATCTTTTAATCTTTCGACTGTTTTCCTCGCAACCAACTCCAAGTCGCCTTCGTAAACCACCCTTGAAAGTCCAGGCACAATTTCCTCAGCGACCAAAATATCCAGCCTTTTAACTTTAGACTTTTGATAGTCCAAAAATTCGTAACTGAAAGAAGCGAAACCGGAAGAAACTGATTTTAACCTGTCATCAAAATCGGATATGAGGTCGCTTAGGGGTAAATCCGCCGTAACTATTATTCTTTCCCCTCTCGTTTCTGTCCTGATATTACTTAATCTGAAAGTCTCTTTGAGTTTCAAAACGCTCCCTAAATGATTTAAAGGCGACAGTATTGTAACTTTTACTATCGGCTCCATCACCTCCGCGTAATCATCCGGGAAATCTTTGGGATTATCTATCACTACCCATTCTCCTTTGGATAATTTAACTTTGTAAGCCACCGATGGGAAACTATTTACTACTTTTATATTAAATTCCCTGTCCAGTCTCTGGGCCACTATTTCAAAATGGAGCCTGCCTAAAAAGCCGCATTGAAAACCGCGCCCCAAAGCCTCGCTCACGGTAGAGGCTATGGAGAATGACGAATCATGCAAACGTAATTTATATAAAGCGGTTTTAAAATCCTCATAATCATCGCCTTCGTCGGGGTAAAGAGAAACAAAGACTACCGGCGATGGCACTTGGAAGCCCACTAGTGGCGCTCCACCGGAGGAAGGTCCGATAGTGTCTCCCACTTTAACCGAATCGGGATTTTTGATGCCGGTAGCAATGTATCCTATCTCTCCTTCCGAAATTGTATCTTCTGCTTTTAGCTCCGGTTTAAAATGTCCAACTTCTTTTATTTTAAAACTGGTCTTGGTTCCCAAAAGTTGGGCGTTGGCTTGTCCCGAAAATTCTCCGCCAAAAACACGAACAAAAGCCACTACTCCTTTATGCTCATCATAAAGAGAACTGAAAACGAGCGCCGCGTTACCTTGTATGTTTTTGGGTGGGGGTACTTCTTGAATTACTTTTTCCAGTAACTCTTCAACCCCCTCGCCGGTTTTGCCCGAAACTTTGAGCAATTTATCCTCACTTGTTTCAAGTAAATCCGCTAAATCTCTGAGAGACGATTCTATCTGATCATCGGCGGCCATATCAATTTTATTAACAGCCCCGATGATAGTTAAGTTGGCCTTCTTGGCATTATGAAAATTCGCCAAAGTCTGAGCTTGCACACCCTGAGTCGCGTCAACCAATAAAACCGCTCCCTCAACTGCCTTTAAGGACCTTGAGACCTCATAGGAGAAATCCGAATGACCCGGTGTATCAATTAAGTTAAGGACGTAATTCTTATAAGACATCCTTACCGGAGCCATTTTTATGGTTATGCCTCTTTCTCTTTCAAGCTCCAGTTGGTCAAGATATTGAGCTTTCATTTTATGAGGCGGTACGGTGCCGGTCACCTCAAGTAACCGGTCAGCCAAAGTACTCTTGCCATGGTCTATGTGGGCAATGATGACAAAGTTTCTTATATTTTGCATTGTGTTTAGATAACTCGCGCGCCGGAAGCTCTACCAAAGAGCAGAATCATATCTCATCTAAAGTAAGCTTGATATATAAGCGTGAACGGATACTATCAGTTTTATAGTGATAAATAAAGTCGCCGGTTTCCCGCCACGCGAATCCCTCGGGAGCTTCCAGTATATAATCAAATTTAGATTCAACTCCGGCTTGCTTATCCATTACAAATTCAAAAACAGTTCCCGATTTTACATCTATCTTATCCTGTCCGGAATAAGTTAATGACATTGCTTTGGTTTGCCCTGCCGGCAGATTGAACCAGCTCCCAAAAACTTTTTTGCCGGATTCAATATAAGAGTAAGCGTTAAACTCTTTCAGGACTTCTTCAGTTCCTTCAATGGCCGCTAATTTGGCATCCACACTATACCCGCTTTTGGCATAATTTATTGCGGGCTTAACCGTCTTGGGCGTACTCCCCGTAAGTGCTACCAACTTCGAGCCAAGCGGGGTAAAAACTTTAATAAAATTCTGATTGGTCTGTTTGTACCAACTCTCTTTTTCATTTTGCCCGTAGTGAGACCGGGTAACGGTCAGATTATTTATTAAAACTCCTTGAGAATTTATTTTGGAAGCTAACTCTATTTTCTGATTAACAAAGGCGTCTGTTTTACCCCCGGCAATATTGGTATCTACAACTGCCAGGTAATCTCCGTTCCAATTGGCCTGAGCTTCATACACCTGCCCCGATAAGCCAAGTTCGGCAACGATACTCTCCAGCCTGGTATCTTTAAAATAGAACTTAATATCTTTATTGGCTAAACGATAGGCTAAACCGTTAATCAGCAAGCTTTTATCGCCTTCGCTTAGTTCCTGCAATCCCTCCAAAACCTTAGGCATAATAAACTTAAGGACTTTTTTAGGATTCTGGCCCGGAATCTTATCTCTTCCGGCTTCCACTTCCGCTTGAACTTCTTTAAGGAAATTATCTTGAGTCAAAACCATATTATATTCATCTATTTTTATCGGACCGATAAGCTGCAAAAAATCTTCCATAACTCTCACATTCACCGCTATGACGCCGTCAAACTTAATACCCTCATCCTCATATAAGGAGGATGATTGAATCATATTTATAGTTGCTTCCGCCGAATCCGGAAAATTGAAAAACCAGTTAGCGTCTCTCGCTCCCCAATTAGTGGTTATGCCCTGAAGCTGCTTTGGCGGCACCGTTTTCAAATCGGAAAATCTGTCCGGATGGTAAATATCATCTACATCAATGGATTTAATTGAGCCGTTTTCCAGAATAACATCGGCATAACTACCCACAAATCCCCCTCCCGGCCTGATCTCCGATGGGTTTTCAAAAACCATCAATAAATGTGTCGCTCCCTGTTTCTCCAAAAGCTCTATCAGGGCATCTAAGCTACTCCCGAACCTATCGGCCTTGGTATCGAGTGCCAGGTAATTCTGCGACGCCTCTGCCGGTAAGGCGCCAAATTGAAACGCTTTATTCCTTAAATCTCCCACCGAATTATTTATGAATTCCATATCTCCTTTTATGCTCTTCAGAACATCAAGCAACTGACTGTCTCCTTTGCCCAGTAGAAGCTTGACTCCCTCAAGTTTAATATGACCAATATTTTTATTTATATTGCTCAACTTCACCGTTACCTCGTTAACCTGGCCTATGGTGTTGGGTATCTCTCTCAGGATAGGCACCAGACTGAATAAGCTGACGCTTGCCTGCAAATCAGTAAGTTGTTTCTGGGCATCTTTTATGGAAGAGTCGGCAGAATCGATTTGTAAATTACTCAAGCTCGTTACGGCCGATTTCAAGCTATCGTAAATAGAGTGGCCGGATACCATTGCTTTATTTTTAAAGTTCCATAAATAACCGGAAAAAGCCCCGGTTATAATAAAAATACCTATAACTGTGTAAATAGCCGACTTTGTGAATAAGCCGCGCGAGCGAGGTTTAATAACTAAAGACTCCTGAGGTTTCTGACGGAAGAAATCTTTAGCCTCTTTTTCCAACGCCCTGGAAGTAGCGCCCCAGCTTTTCTGATGTCTTACGTCAGCCAATATTGGATGAACGTTTTTGCGCGAAATCGGCTTCATCTACTTTTTATTATACAGCAAAAAATATACCTGAATGAAACGGGGCCAGACTTCAACCTAAACCGCCGTCGGGTCAGAGAACAAAATCCCCAAAGTCTTCAATATTATCTTTATGTCCGATCCCAATGACATGTTCTTTGAGTAAAAGTCATCGAGCTCAAGCTCCTTTAAAAAAGGAAGGCTGGAGGCTCCGCTTACTTGAGACAACCCGGTCACTCCGGCTCTTAGTTTTGGCAAGTGCCTATAGGCTTCCGGGTAATTAACTACCTCTTCCGACTCATGAGGCCTTGGGCCAACCAAAGAAAGTTCGCCCCGCAAGACATTTAAGAGCTGCGGGAATTCATCCAGCCTGAACTTCCTTAGCCACCTGCCAACGCGAGTAATCCTGGGGTCCTGTTTGATTTTAAAAAAGGGGCCGTCTTGTCTCTCGTTCAAATGAACCAGGTCTTTCTTTTTGTCTCTGGCATCCTTAACCATAGACCTGAACTTATAAACCAAAATCTCCCTGCCCTCCGAAACTCTGGGCAGTTTTACTATAACGGTTCCTCCATCATCAATCTTTACGGCTAAAAATATGAAAGGCAGTAATGGTAAAGTTATAGTTAAGCCGATAATCGAACCCGATATATCAAGAAAGCGTTTCCAAATCGGATAATTCACGTGTAAAATTATAACACGAATGAAAGTTGCCCTGGTTCACGATTACCTTAATCAATTCGGCGGAGCCGAGAGGGTTCTTATGGCTTTTGCCGAGATGTTTCCCGAAGCTCCTATTTATACTATTTTCTACGACAAAGAACTTCTTAACGGACGATTCAAAGATAAAAAAATACATACGAGCTTTCTGGATAGATCTTTCATTAGGCGTCATCACCGCTACTTTATCCCCCTAATGCCAACTGCTATGCGCAACCTGGATTTGGGTGACGAATACGATCTTATCATTTCCGATACAGCTAGCTTTGGTAAGGGCATACGGCATAAAAAGGGTCTCCATATTTCTTATATGCATACTCCCCTGCGTTACGCCTGGGAACCGGAACTTTACTTGAATACCCTACTTCCCAACTCAGCCATTACCCTGGCAACGCCCATAATATCCTATTTAAGAAATTGGGATAGAGCCGCAGCTCAAAAACCGCACGTTGTTATAGCCAATTCCCAG
>MHJB01000007.1:11511-11852 GCA_001817805.1 Candidatus Colwellbacteria bacterium RIFCSPLOWO2_12_FULL_43_11
GATTAACAGGTTTTATGACCGCGACGCCGAAATTATTTATCCACCGGTAGATACGGATACCTTTTATCGTGAGACGTCCGAGAGTGCCTTGGGCGATTATTTCCTGGCCTTCGGGAGAATTGTGCACTTCAAAAGATTTGACTTAGTGGTAGAAGCTTTCAACGATATTAATCTGCCTTTAAAAATAGTTGGTTCCGGTTCGGAAAAGCCATATATAAAACAACTTATTAAATCCAAGCTAATTGAAATGATTGATGAAGTTAAAGACGAAAACGAATTGAGAAAAATCATTAATAACGCCAGAGCAGTTATTTTCCCTCAGATAGAAGACTTCGGACTCG
>MHJB01000008.1 GCA_001817805.1 Candidatus Colwellbacteria bacterium RIFCSPLOWO2_12_FULL_43_11
AAAATAACATGCACAAGGCATGCTATTTTGTTTTTAGCGGGAGCTGTAGGAATCGAACCTACGACATCGGTTTTGGAGACCGAAGTTATACCATTTAACTAAGCTCCCAGCTTATAGTCAATTTTTATCGTAATGCCACGATAAAAGCAACTACAAAAAGCCAGATCATTATAATTATTCCTCCAAATCCCCACCAAAACCACAAGAAACGGTCTTTCTTATCTTTAGATGAACGCATTTGTTTGACTGAGAATCTCAGTCCAAAGAACGTGCCAACTACTATGAAAATCCAAGATATAATTGGGTGTTCTGTTACAAGCCACGTAATTATCGCATTATCCAAAATGGAATTAACACCCACAGCAACCGCAATAAATCCAAAAAGCACAATCAGTAAGGTTGTTTTGTATCTATTCTCTTTTTGTTCCATCTTTAAATATATTTACAGATGCACTCAAACTTACTTTATCAGAAAATAGTCGTTTTTACTACTTTAAATTTCAGCTCCGCCGTGGAAAGCCTTCTTATCTTTCTTAAAGATAGATTCAGCTACGTGGTAAACAGTGTAAGTCACGAAGAAAGCGGCCAGTACGTCTATAGAGTAGTGGAGATGTCCCAATAGAACTATGGCTCCGAAACCAATAGAGGAGAGTACAAAGAAAAACCTTAGATAGATATTATTCCAGAAGAGAAGCGCCAAAAGGAAGGGTAGCCCGGTATGCCCGGAAAAAAAGTAGTCGCCCCCGCCCATAAGGTTGCCCAGTAAGCTTAAGGGGTCAATCTCCACTTGCGTTGGGAAGGGCCCCAAGTGAGTTGCCATAACAAAGGCAGACCTTACAAACACAAATAAGGCAACGGACTTTAAAGTAAAATTTATTTTCTTCGGCTCATTTAATAGCAACAGAAGCACAAAGGCCCAAAGGAATACCGGGCCATAAATAAATAGGCCGTCAACGTCCCATACTTGGGTGTTGCTTAAAATTATATCGGTAACGTAGTTGCTGGCCTTCTCGGTCGCGTAGGCAGAAGAGTAAAGATTCGCTACCAAGGAAAGCGCTAACAGAGTTATGGAAAAGTAAAGAGAATATATATAAGAACCGCTGCCAAAGCAATCGCCATATTTTTTGATTAATTTCTTTAAATGTCTCTTGGTCACTAGCGTATATCTTTATATTCTTTGGTAAGAGGTTTGCCCCTGAATACTTCGGATAAGAAATTCAGGGTGTATTTAAAAGTCATATTTATAAGCCCTTCGTCTTTCAGCCTCCTAGCTGAAGTATACATGTAAAGCCCATGAGTGAATTTTACCTTGCCGGTTTTATTTAAACGTCTCGCTATATTTGTGTCCTCACCGTAGAAACTTATATTCTCATCAAAACCGCCAATTTTTTCCAAGGCATCACGCCTGGCGGCAAAATTACCGCCGACCGCCATATAACCTACCAGTAAATAGGCACCATAGGCGAATAAGTGCCAATACAACCAAACCAGCAACCTATCTGAAACGGAAAGGTCGTAATAAACATATGGCCCGCTTAGGCAAGCCAACCTAGGATTAGCTTCAAACGCTTTGTTAATTTTCTCCACCCACCCCTTAGGCATCTTAGTATCGGCATCCACAAAAGCGAGTATGTCTCCGGTACTTTCTTTCAGTCCTCGCTGTCTCGCCTTGGTCAGTCCTTTTGATAGTTCGGTAATAACTTTTACTCCCCCAAAGCTTCCCGCTATTTCAGCCGTCTTATCGGTGCTCGCGTTATTAATAACTATTACTTCCGATAACTCTTTGCCATTTTCCAAAACACTCTTAAGACAATCGCTTATATACTTCTCTTCGTTATGAGCCGGTATGATAAGGCTTATCTTCATTTTTTGTTGGCCAAAGCTTTTCTATATACCTCTTCAAATTTAGCCGTGATGGATTCCGGAGAAAATTCCATAGCTTTTTTCCTACCCGCTTTCCCCAAAGCTTTCGATAATTTCTCATCCCTAACAAGCTTTAAAATCTTGTCCACGTAAGTGTTCTTATCCGTCGGTTCCACAATAAAGCCCGTTTCGTTATCGATTATATACTCGGGCAATCCGCCGGCCTTCGCGCCTACCACCGGGAGTTCGCAGGCCATTGATTGTAGGGTTGTCATCGACTGCGTGTCCGATGTGCTTGTTATGAGATATACATCGCAAGCATTCACGGCCTCTACCAACTTTTCTCCCTTCAGGGCTCCCAAAAACTTGGATTTAACCTTCATTGATTCGGCCTTAGTTTTAAGCTCCTCTTCGTATGGGCCGTGTCCCAAAACCACGAAAGTGAGAGCTTCTTTTTTAGCCGCTTCGGCAAAAACTTCCAAGGCAAAATCCAAATTTTTCTCTTTGGCTACCCGGCCGAAAATGAGAACTCCCTTACCCTCAATACCAAGCTTCTTTTTAAGAGAAGGCTTGCCAGGAAGCGGCCTAAAGATATCGGTGGGAATAATATTTGAAATTACGTTTGTGGGCGCCGTAAGTCCGTAATCTTTAAGTTCTTGAATCATGCTTTTACTTGGCGCTGTCACTTGGGCGCAGTGATTGTAAAACCAAGCGGCAAATCTCCTGGAGCCGTTCTTAAACGGTTCGTAATCAAGTTTAAAATAATGCATATAATCGGCGGGGAAAGTGTGGTCCGTGCCTACAAGCGGAACTCCCAGTTCCCATCTGGCGTATAATGCTACCAACCCCACAGTAGAAAAGGTATGAACGTGTATTAAGTCCGGATTAAAGTCCCTCATGTCCTTGGTCACTCCTACGGGTATTACGAAGGCCAAATCGCCTTGTGATTTTGGTATCTCCCAAGAGTTAAGCCTCATCACCTCTTCTTCGGGCTTAGCTCCCGGTCTATCGGGAGCGTAAATCCTTATAGTATGCCCGTTCTTTTTTAAATTTTGAGTTAGAAGAGAAATAGAATCGGCTATCCCGCTAAGTTGTGGCAGATACAGGTCGGTGCAGAACGCAATGCGTAATTTTTTATTTTCCATCTTCTTTTTTAACAAGTTCCGTTTTCATATATATGCTAAAGAAATAATAAGCGGCTATGGCAACTATTGCCAGACCGGCTATAACAATTTCCGCGCTTTTGAAGTATTGGGAAATAATCTCATATGAGCTACCGAAGTAAAATCCCAACAACATAAAAGCGGCATACTGGATGACCGTTACGGGGATGGTGAAAAGATAAAACCTGCCGAGTGTCATGCCCGAAAGGCCAGCAGTTATCAAAAACGGGGTAGAAAGCCCATAAGCCAGCTTGCTCATAAACATGGTTTTAAAGCCATGTTCTTTCCACAAGTACTCTATAGTTTCAAATCTTTTTTCGGTAATACCGACTTTATGCCCGTGTTTAGCCAAAAACGTTTTACTGTTTCCATGCCTGCCCACATAATAGTAAATAGTATCAGGTACTAAATCACCCAAAAGAAGAATTATGTAAGCTATAAAAGGATTGAGATATCCCAGGCTTACCAATACCCCGGCGAATAAAGAAATTATAGGGCCCTCAAAGGCAGCCAATGGAAAGAGTATCAAGTACCTGTAATGCATTAAGAGCTGTACGATGCCGCTTTGATCCATATTAATTTAGCTTTGGTCCGGTTTTATTTAGAGTGCCTCGTAAGCCGCAATCCTACAATTTTAGCAGATTTAGGGCCTTTTACTAACGTATTAGGTTAAAGCATCGGAGATAGTATAATGTTTAAAACTAATGAGCAGACTAAAAGCTAACAAGGTAAGATTACCAGAATATTTCAGGCCCGAGAGGTATAAAATTTCCATTCATCCTAATCTGGAAGAAGCTTCTTTTAAAGGTGAAGAGTCTGTTACATTTCGATTGGACCGGGCGGTGAATAAAATCGTTTTACATGCGGATGAATTAGTAGTCAGCAGCGCCTCGGTTAAAATCAAAAACAAATCTTTTGCAACCAAAAGAATATCTTACGACAAGAAATCCGAAACCGTAATCTTTCTCTTCGGGCAAAACCTTCCAAAAGGAAAGGGTAAGCTTACCCTTTCCTTTACAGGGATACTTAACGATAAAATGACCGGGTTTTATAGAAGCCGTTACAAAGTTAATGGCGAGGAACACTTAATGGCTACAACTCAATTTGAAGCTACGCATGCGAGACAGGCTTTTCCTTGTATTGATGAACCGGCGGCTAAAGCTGTTTTTGACATCACTCTTATAATTCCTAAGGAGCACACAGCCATATCAAACACTATTCCTTCCGTAGTCAGTGAGCACGAATCCGGCCATCAAATAGTGGAGTTTGAATCAACGCCAAAGATGTCCACTTATTTAGCGGCTTTCATTGTGGGTAAGTTTGAGTGGATAGAAAAGAAAACCAGCAAGGGAACTTTAGTGAGGGTTTTTGTGACTCCCGGCAAAAAGAAGCAAGCGGAATTTGCCCTAGATGTAGGCGCTAAAGTGCTGGCTTTTTATGAAGACTATTTTGGGATTAAATACCCATTGCCGGTTTTAGATATGATAGCTATTCCTGATTTTTCATCAGGCGCTATGGAGAATTGGGGAGCGGTAACCTATAGGGAAACGGCCCTGCTCTTTGACACCGATAAGTCCTCTACCGCTACCAAGCAGCGAGTAGCGCTCGTCATCGCTCATGAATTGGCTCACCAATGGTTTGGTAATTTGGTAACTATGGAGTGGTGGACGCATCTTTGGTTAAACGAAGGATTCGCGTCTTACATAGAGTATTTGGCGTTGGATAAAATATTTCCGAAATGGGATATTTGGACTCAATTTGTTTACTCGGATTTAAGTCAGGCTATGAGTCTAGACTCCCTAAAAAACACCCACGCGATAGAGGTTGAAGTGCATCATCCTTCCGAAATCGGAGAAATTTTTGATGCCGTAAGTTATTCAAAGGGAGCATCGGTAATAAGGATGATTGCCGACTACCTCGGCGAAAAAGATTTTAGAGACGGGCTCCGGCATTACTTAAAGAAACACCAATATGGCAATGCTTCCACTAAAGATCTCTGGCTTGCCCTTGAACACGTTTCCGATAAGCCCGTTAGGTCTATTATGGATAACTGGACGAGCAAGCCCGGCTTTCCAGTTGTTATTATTGAAAACGATAGGCAAAAGATAAGACTAACGCAATCCAGATTTTTTTCGAGCTCCATTGCCAAAAAAAGCTCCAAAGACAAAACGATTTGGAAGGTGCCGATAAATATAAAAAGAGAATCTAAAAACAGGAACCAAGAATTCCTTCTGGATAAAAAATCCAAATCGATTGATTTATCTTTAAAAGCTGGAGAGTGGATTTATTTCAATTCAGGAAGCTCCGGTATGTATCGTTTGAATTATCCCGAAGTAATGCTCCGTAACTTGGAAGAAGCCGTTAAAAGAAAAAGTATACCGGCTCGTGATAGATTTTCCATTCAGGATGATGCTTTTGCTCTCTCTGAGTCGGGTGAATTTTTTACCGTGCCATGCCTGGAACTCGCCAGAAGCTATAAAAATGAAGACGATTATACCGTTTGGGCTTCCCTTATCTCTAATCTGGAAACGGTTAAAGACCTTACTTCCGGAGCATCATACCCGACTCTTTATTCGGCTTATATGAGGGATATCTTAAGCGTGATAGCTACCAAAGTAGGCTGGGAGGCCAAGAGAAACGAAAGCCACACAACTCCTATGTTACGGTCTCTGGTCTTATCCGTATTGGGGTATTCCGGAGATAGGCAGACTATAAAAAGAGCTCGGGAACTTTTTGAAGCCTTGAAGAAAGGGAAGTCGCTAAATCCCGATTTAAAAGGAGTGGTTTACGGACTTGTGGCGAGAAACGGAGGAGTTAAGGAATATGAGTGGTTTCTTAGACGTCACGAGGAAGAATCTTTACAAGAAGAGAAAAATCGTCTTTTATTTGTTCTTGCTTGCTTTGAGAATAAAAAACTAATCAAAAGAGCTTTGGAATATTCTTTCTCCGAAAGAGTTAGGCCTCAAGATACATATGGAGTCTTTTCCTATGCCTGGGGGAATCGTTTTGGTAGGGATATAGTTTGGGAATTCACTAAATCGCATTGGGACGAGATCCTTAAGAGGTACGGTAAGGGAGGGCATATGTTACCCCGCTTTATACAACCGGCCGGATTCTTTGCTTCTAATAAAAAGGCAGAAGAAGTGCGCCGATTTTTCCGAGTCCATAAAGCCCCAGGAGCCGAAAGGGCTGTCGAGCAGGCAATTGAAAAAATATATTCAAACGCCGCTTGGCTAAAAAGAGATAAGCGGAAAATAATAAACTGGCTTAGGAGCAATTCTTGATTATGGAGCGGGATACCGGAATCGAACCGGCGCCATTACCTTGGCAAGGTAGCGTACTGCCACTATACTAATCCCGCCTTCGCTAAAGCTTCGGCGGGCAGGCCCGCTAAAACCTCATGAAATCCAAGATATTTTAGATTAACGCTTGATTCTTGTAAAGAAATTGCTTAGATTGGGAGTTATGCTGTTTATGAAGACTATCAGGAAATACTGGTTCATAGTACTCATTGTAATCGCTTTGGTTGCGGTGGTTGCTTACATTTTTGTGAGGTCTCCCGAGGCCCTTAGGTTTAATAAGGGATTTGTTCCGCCCGAATTTTTGGAGGCAAGAACAAGGGGGGCTATGATCGCCGAAGATATTGTGGGCCTATCTAAAGAATCAATTTCTAATTTAAGTAATATTAGCGCCGATGAGGAGATAGGCAACTATACCGGAGGTTTGAATCTGGTTTTAAAGGAAGTTGAAAATAACGAGAAAGCCAGAAGCTCGGCCTTGGAACTCTCTAAGGAGCTGGGGATTATGGCGACCAACTTAGGCAGTGTCCGACCAGACGAAGCGGCTAAAGTAGGATTGGAAGCGGTAATCAATGAATCTCAGATAGTTCAACGTCTCATTAATTACAACGCTTATGCCTTACAGCTTGTAGATTCACTTCAAGGCAGATTTACCGGCGGGGGAAGAGGGCCGGCCACAGACGGGAAAATTAAAGAGCTTTTATCCAAAATGAATGAAGAAGCAAGGGCCATCAACGAACTTAACTCCAAATATAAGGATTTAATGGCCCGGTTTAACACGCTTACGGGTAGTAAGTAGACTTTGACAAACGGGCTTCTTTGTGGTATAATAGGAGCACAATTACCTATTGGGTAATTCGTTATCAAGGTCGAACTTGATCGAATTACTACTTAGGTAATTCGATCCTTAATAATTAACCGCGGACCGTTGTCGCTCTCACGGGCGCCAGTTGTTCGCTACGTATATGTCAAAAAACATATGCGGGAAACAGTTGGGTTCTACTGAGTATGATACTTGTTATAAAGAGCTTAACCACGGGGGTAACTGCTACAAGACTTTCGGCTTAGAAGCTGAAGCCTGGATGCAGGAACTCTTAAGGCAATGTGATTGCCAAGTGGCTAAAGCTACCATACATGAGGATCATAAACTCAAGATCGACTTCTGGGTTTACAGTGCTGACCTCCGTTGTAATGGAGAATCTGCCAATAAAGATTTTTTGCCGATACAATTCACTATCGACAAAAACGCTGCCTGCGGACTTAAGGGCCGAGATGCTCTTAGGCAAGGTGTAGTAATACTCTTTATAGAGTCAGATGATTTATTGGAATGGAAGACCATGTCAGACGTGACCTTGAAGGAAGTAGTGAAGCTAAGAATTTACAGAAATTTCTGCGATTCCGTAAAAAGAATCGAAGAATATTTCGAGCGTACTTACATAAAAATCGCTCAGCCAATGACTATGCTTCGCCGCTTCGAACCAGAACCAATTAGGATTGAATCTCAATCCTAAAACCCCGGCCGTTCCCGTCACACTTTTACCGTAAAAGCCTACTTCACACGAAGTAGGCTTTTCAGTTCTCTTTTGTCGGAGCGCCGGGAATCGAACCCGGTCTACCTGCTCCCAAAGCAGGCGTACTACCGGTATACTACGCTCCGGTTACTGGTGCCCCTGGCAGGAATCGAACCCGCATCAATGCCTTAGAAGAGCACTGCTCTATCCATTGAGCTACAAGGGCCTAGTAA
>MHJB01000009.1:0-2778 GCA_001817805.1 Candidatus Colwellbacteria bacterium RIFCSPLOWO2_12_FULL_43_11
TGAGCTGTTCGGAACCCGGTGGGGCGAGAGTCACAACCGCCAAGGCCTGGGTATTTCCTCTTATGAATAGTGACGAGCCATGAGTTCGGGCTAAAATACCAACTTCGGAATACAAGTCTCTGACTTCGTCCATGGCGCGGCCATCAGGGCGCAAGTTTTCATTCAATATTTTTTCATGGACCATTTCATCAACCGCCTCATCAAATAAGTGGCCGGCGGCGACTAAGTCGGATTCGGTTTGCCCCGATTTTTTAAGGCTGAGGACTAAATTGTTTTTAAGTTCATTAATATTACCTTGCCTTTCGGTTTTACTCTTAACGTATATTGCCCCTTGAAGTTTATCTTTTAGAAAAGCGCTTACGGCTTGTTTAAGCTCCGTAGAAACTTCGCCAAATTTAACTTCTTTTTTATTGCGGCCGATTTCTTTAGCAATACGCTCTTCAAAAGCCAAAACTTTGGAGATTTCTTTTTCGGCGAGCTTGAAAGCTTCTATAACTTCGCTTTCTTTGGCGTCGTTTCCACCCAACTCAATCATATTAATTTTGCCTTTAGAGGCGGCTACGAATGTTTCGAATTCAACTTTGCCGGAGTTAAGTTCGCTAAGTTTCGGATTAATAACCATACGGCCGTCAATTTTCGCCAATTTAACTCCGGCTACCGGCCCGTTCCAGGGAATATCGGAAATCAAAATTGCCGCGGAGGCGGTATTTAAAGCGACGAAATCCGGGTCGTTTTCTTCATCATAAGAAAGAATGGTTACTACTAATTGCATATCCCGCCTTAAACGATGGTCAAATAGCGGCCTCACCGCTCTGTCGACAAGCCTACCCGAAAGCACGGCCTCATCGGACGGTCTGCCTTCGCGGCGAACGAACCTGCTACCAAGAACTTTGCCCGCGGCATAAAACCTTTCTTCATAATCAACAGTCAGTGGCATGTAATCTATGTCCCTGTCCTCGCCCTCCATAACCACCGTGACGAGAACTGCCGTATCGCCATATTTACCGATAACCGCGGCGTTGGCTTGCTCGCCAAGTTTAGAAACCTCTATTAAAAAAGGCCGCCCGGCCAGCTCCAGCTCGAATTTCTTTCTCTCTAATTCCATATTATCTATTTTTATTCTTTCTTATAATCTTAAATAAAACACCGGGCAAGGATTCTAAATCGGTAAAAGTGTCGGCTGCTTCTCTTAACTTTCCGGAGGAAGTCCTGCCGAAAGCCGCCACCTCCACATTCCTGCCTAATCCCCATTTTAAATATTCAACTAAAGGTACGAAGTCGCCGTCGCCGCTTACAATTATAATTGTGTCTACCATATTAGCTATTCGTATGGCGTCCACTGCCAAACCCACATCCCAATCAGCTTTCTTTTCTCCGCCCGGGAATATCTGAATATCTTTTATTCTAAGTTCAATACCGGCCTTGTGCAGCGCTTCAAAGAAAACGTCTTCTCCCGTTGCCGGATCGCTTTTAACAACATAGGCTAAAGCCCTAACCAGTCTGCGGTTACCGATTAGATGTTTCATCATATCGTTATAACTAACACGGCCGCCATAAAGATTCTTAGCCGAATGGTAAAGATTTTGAATGTCGATAAAGACCGCTACGCGCTGATCCTTATGAGCTTGAAAAGGCATCTATGTTTATCTCTTTAGTCCCAACTTCTTAATTAACTTGCCATAGCTCTCTGGGGCGTTAGTTGAGAGATACTGCAATAGTTTCCTACGCTTGCCCACCATACCTAAAAGACCACGTCTGGAGTGATTATCCTTCGGATTCTTTTTAAGATGAGAGGCTAGACGATCCATCTCGGTAGATAAGATACCTACTTGCACTTCGGCAGAGCCAGTATCCTTTTCGTGTTTTTTGTGTTCGTCTATTATCTTCTTCTTCTTAGTAGTAGTTAACATTTGTGCAATTTTATCAGGTTTTTTGATTTATGTAAAGTGAGTCAACTGTCGTATAATGTAATTATGGAGATAAATAAGCTCATAAAAGACTATCTGGACTATCTGGAGATTGAGAAAAATCGCTCGCCCCTTACCAGGAAGAGTTATGAAAGGTGTCTTAGGAAATTTGTGGAGTTATCTAAGGCTAAAGATGCAGACGATATCACCGAAAGTAGAATCAGAGACTTTAGAATAAAATTGGCCAATGCGGGCGATGTTAAAAAGGGTACGCAGGCATACAACATTATTGTTATCAGGAATTTTCTTAAATATTTGATTAAGCGCGGAGTAGATGTGGTTTCTCCGGATAAAATTGAGTTACCCAAAGTGCCTACAAGAGAAGTACATGTTCTGGAATACGTTGACTTGGAAAGATTACTAAACGCTCCTAAAGGAATGAGTTTGAGAAGCTTACGAGACCGAGCGATACTGGAAACTTTCTTCTCTACCGGACTCCGCATCTCCGAACTCTGCGCGATGGACATACTAACCAATATTGATAGGGGAGAAATTACCGTAAGGGGTAAGGGAGAAAAATTAAGAACGGTTTTCTTGTCCGATAGAGCCAAGAAAGTTTTAAAAGAATATTTGGCCAAACGTGCCGATGCCGAGACTGCACTATTCATAAGTCTTTCCAAGGGAAATAATCCAAAAATCTTAGGGCGCATTATCCCGCGAACAGTTCAAAGATTAGTTGATTATTATGCTAAAGCTGCCGGCATCCCCAAGCACGTTACGCCGCATCAACTGCGGCATCAGTTTGCCACAGATTTATTAATGAACGGGGCGGACTTGCGGAGTGTTCAGGAATTATTGGGCCACGCCAACA
>MHJB01000009.1:2793-10903 GCA_001817805.1 Candidatus Colwellbacteria bacterium RIFCSPLOWO2_12_FULL_43_11
CTCACGTAACGAACAAAGAACTCCGTGAGATACATCAAGCGTTTCACGGAAGAAGGAGGAAGTGATTATTTATTAATTATCTTAAGAGCGATTTCCAAGGCAACTTGCCTGGGATTTTTATTCTTCTCGATGGATTCCTCCAGAACTAGCTTCGTAGCTTTCTTAACTTTCTTTTCCACTAAATCGAACATTCTTTTGGGATTGTAGCCGCGGTATTCGGCATAGGAAGAAACCACTCCCCCGGCGTTAGCTATCATGTCGGGCACAATCATTATTCCTTTTTGCCATAGCCAGTCTTCAACGTCTTCTCGCATAGGAATATTGGCCCCTTCCACGATTATTTTAGCCTTTATCTTGGCTTTATTTTTGTCGTTAATAACATCGGTAACGGACGCGGGAATAAGGATATCAACGGGCAATTCAAATATTTCTTCGCGGCTCATTTTTTTACCGGGCTTATAATCAGCAACGGATTTTCTTTCTTTCTTTAGGTCGTGAAGAAGTTTCTCTTCTAATCCTTTTTCGTTATAAACAGCTCCGCGGCTATCGGCAACGGAAACAATTTTCGCTCCCATCTCTTTAAGGTATTTAAAAGCAAATGTACCCACGTTGCCGAATCCTTCAATGGCGATAGTGGCATTTTTTATATCCATCCCTTTAAGTTTCGCCGCAATGACCGCCGATTGCACTACACCAAAACCGGTTGAACCGAATTCGTGTGGAATGCCGCATTTACCACGCCAACCTTGTTTCAATTTTTCTTCGTTAGAGAAACTTCCAACCTTACTAGAAAATTTTCCCTGCCTGCCGGCAGGCAGGATACATAAATTAGCGGGCTTCCCCGTGGCTGTCCGCCAATTGCCGGTAGCTTCCACAAACCATTGCATTTCCCGCTCGCCGGTATTTACATCCGGTCCGGCAATATACTTCTTAGGCATAAAGGGCTTAATCATCCTGGCGAAGCTCTGGATATACTGCTTCTTTAATTCATCGGAGCCTCCGGACCAAACAATACCAGCTTTAGCGCCACCGAAAGGGATATCAGCCAAAGCGTTCTTATAAGTCATCGTCTGGGCAAGACGCATAACTTCCTCTTCACTAACGTCAGGCGTCATCCTGATGCCACCCTTGCCCGGACCAAGGTTCAGATTATCAATCACCAGAAAGCCACGCATGCCTATCTTGGGATCATAAACTTTAACAATATATTCCGGAGTTAAACTATTCATTAGATAATTATTTTAGAGCAATAAGATACGTTTTGCCATCCGTAAAGAATTGGTTACCAATAAAATTATTGCCTATAGTCGGGGCTACTAATTGAATCTTGTCTGAATTTAGCACCATGCCGGTAGAATTTAGGTCGTTAAAGAGGAGTTCCCTTTCGGTATCTATGTCCGGCGCGATTCTATGAGCCACAAACCAATAGATACCCGCATCAAGGCTGCCCGTAGATACATAAACGTGGTAACCATTAGGCATAATTATTGATGTTCTCCAAATCCTGAAGTGATGACGTTCACGAGCGCTCATGGCCTCCGTTGGTTTCTCGAACCCGAAATCGTGAACGCGAGTGTTCCAAAAAGACGGCGTCATGGGAGCGGTAGAATAATTTTCTTTATACAGAGCGGCTTTGGCCATCGCAACCAAAGAGGGTAAAGTGACCGGGTCGGCCAGGCTCCAACCAGCTTGACGCATGACCGAGATAAGTTCGTTATCGTCTTTGGCGGTAATAATAATATTTAAGGGCTCTTGATTATTGCCGCCTAAGGTTTCGCTATAACGCGATAAGTTCTCTTCGTCTAAAGTTTTTATGATGTCGTTTGTCACAACAATCTGCTCGGTTACACGTTCGTTATTGATAAGCGGACGGTAATACATAGCGAAAACTACATATATCAGAAGTCCTATAGTCAGTAGCCCTATTGAAATGGCTTTTGTCTCCCTAACTGACCAGTGCAGTTCGCCGGAGACCACGGGATTTCTTCTGTTTATAATCTCGGAGACAGTTATGCCGATCACGAGCCAAATCGCTCCCAAAAGATAGCCTCCCCAAACATCGCTTAGGAAATGGACGCCGATATAAATACGGCTGAAACCAATAAGCGAGATGATAAAAAGCGCTGCGCATAAAACCGCCACCTTCTTCTCCCATTTTTTAATACTGCGAAAAAGAAAATAAGCTATGAAGCCATAAAACACCACCGACAAAGCCGCATGGCCGCTCGGGAAAGAAAACGTATGCTCGTTGTAGAAAGCGAGTTCGGGCCTGGGGCGGCGTATAACAACTTTACCAAGGGAACTAAAAAGTTGGGCTCCGGCTAAAGTTAGCCAGAAGGGTAATAAATATTTATGCTTCTTCCAAATCCAAAGAACGATAGAAAAAGCGATACTCGAGGTTATTATAATCGGCGCACTGCCCAAAGTTGTTACCCAAGTGAAGAAGCTTAAAGCCTCATCGTTACGGAAAGCATATAAGAGATTCGCAATACGAACATCTGTAAGGGCCAATGGGTCGGAAGTAATAATATCTTGAATGACTCCCACAAAAAGAAGTAAGGCGTAGAAGAGTACGAGACTCAGGAGGGTTAAAGGAAGCCCGTAGAAACTCTTTCTGTTAAGTCTCTGTTTTAAAAAGCCGAAAAGATGGGGATGACGGCTTACCATCTTCATTACATCCGGATTAGCTACGATATCTTTCCTGGAAGAAATAAATATTGATTTGACTAATCTAACGAACGCTCGGCTGTGCTTGATGATAAGCCAAGAAATAAACAAGGAAACAATCAAAAAACTGATTAGAAAATAATGGCTCATACTCTATAATATTATATTCAAAATTTGCTTAATTATTACTGGTGCTCCCGAGAGGAATTTCACTGCTCCCGAGTACTCAGAACGCTGAGTGCTACGGTGCGCCTTCAGAACCCACGGTTCTGAATAATCTCCTCTACGGGGAAACGCTTCGCTTTTCCCCGACCCCCTTTCATTGTTCAAATCCTCTCGGATAACAATTTTAACATTATGGTGCTCCCGAGAGGATTTGAACCTCTAACCCTTGCGGGACAGCGTC
Source organism: Candidatus Colwellbacteria bacterium RIFCSPLOWO2_12_FULL_43_11 (assembly GCA_001817805.1). Classification (GTDB taxonomy): domain Bacteria; phylum Patescibacteriota; class Minisyncoccia; order UBA6257; family Colwellbacteraceae; genus 2-12-FULL-43-11. The sequence goes on from MHJB01000009.1 coordinate 5,867, forward strand.
CTAAGCGCTGCGCGTATGCCAATTCCGCCACGGGAGCTTTTACTTCGTCTAAAAGACGGGAAATCCTTATAGATATTACCTTATCTTGACTTTTATATCAAAATATGGTATCGATAAAAGCATAAGAGCAGATGTCGACTGTTCTTTAATAACTTAATTAATGTGTATCTAGCCGAAGCCGTAATCGCTCACGGTATAAGGTTGGATAATGTAAAATTATGGACATATCATTGAAACCTTGGCATACGCTAGGGTTGGGTTTCATCGGTTCAATCTTTGTAGCATTACTGGCAACTGTAGTCGTCCAAAGTTATCTTTGGGGGATCGTATTTCTCTTGGTAGCCATCTCATGGCTTTTCTTGGGAGGGATAACAGGGGTGCCCGTCGGATTCAAGGGGGTTCCTCTATTCTTAGGCAGACGCCTAGGAGAAGAGAAAATCATAGAAAGTGAGGGAGAAAAGATCCCTCAGTATACAGGCCCTCGACTTGACGAAGGCTATCACTGGGTCATTCCTCACTTGATGTCTGTGCAAACCATAGACACAAGAATGCAGGTGGAAAAAATAGCCGAACTTAATGTGTTCGCTAAAGACAGCATATCTGTTGTGCTGGGTACGAGCATTACCTACCGGGTTAGCAATCCCCATCAATCGTTAAACGTTGGCGGATTGGAAGAAATCCAAGAGGGTATCAACGAGCTCATGCAGGCAGCAATACGTGATGTCGCCAAACGAAATGAATCAACTGAGCTTATCAGTAATTCCGAACTTCGGAAGACCATTAAGGAGAGGCTCCTTGATGCGGTAAAAGCAGTTGAGGTTAAGTTTGGCGTAGACATCGTCGATGCCTTCGTGGGAGAGATTAATCTTCCTAAGAAAATTAAGGAGGCTTTAGAGCTTATAAAACAGAGTGGGCTCTACGGTGAAGCTAGGAAAAAACTTAAGGAAGCAGGAGTGCCAGAAGACAAGATTGACGAGATCGCCCAACTTAACTTGGGCGTAGCCACGAAAACGATTCAGGAGAATAAGTACGATGTTGGCGCAACGCTTTCAAAAGCGGTGGAAAACATCGGGCAAGGGCTTGGTGAAGGAATCGGTAGGTCGATAGGTAAGGCTGTCAGCAAAAATATGGCTGACAAGATAATTAAGAACATTAATCCTTAACGACTTATGGATAAACTACAAAAAGCCAAGCGTTGGTTTGCTAGGGCGGCTATAATAGTAGCCATCTTCGCAATACTCATAACTCTTCTGCCTAAGCTCCCCGCGGATTGGTCTCTCGCAAGTCTTACTGGCTTGTTCTCAACCAAACCTACGGTTTGGTCGTACAATCTGGAAGGCGGCGAATGGTCTGGGTGGATAGTTACCCCCTCCGGATCGGACTACATCATTGATGTAGAGACGCCTGTCCAAGTATGCTATTGGGATGACCCTGGATGTATAAAACCATACACGGCCTACCCAGCAAGCTACAGGAAGCCAATTTGGCTTCCAAGAGGACTTAACAGACAGTCCTTCAAATTACTTAGCCCAGTGGATACCACTGCAACAGTCACCATTCAAGAGCGATAGAATGGTATGAAAATAAAATCCCGCACAAGCAAAAGCTGATGCGGGATTTTAATTACTCTTAAAAGTTAAGATTTTACTGTAAGAGGCCGGTAACGATAGAGACTAAACCTCTTGCTACGAAACCGACAACTATAGCTACTACTGCGTAGATAATATATTGCTTAGCCTTACCTACGTTATCAGGCTGAGTTCCAGCGGTTAAATAAAGATAGGCTGCGAAGAAAATAAAGGCAGCAGCTAAAACTATCAGAAGACCGAAAGCCCAGTTCATAACCCTAAGCACGATTGACGGGATATCTATAGTCGGCGGAAGATTGCCCGCACCTACTCCGCCTTGAGCGCTAACGATGCCTAAAGGGAACATAGTCAAAGCTAAAGCGATTGGTGCAAATTTTGAAGTTAATTTTTTCATCATTCTACTTAAAGACTTCGACCTTTTTATTGAATAAATGATAACACAACAGGACTTTTCTGTTAAGGGCAGATATTACCAATGCCACTACCTCCCAAAAGATCAATAATTATTGCTACTAGTCCTCTCGAGATAATAACTATACCCAATCCCACAAGAGCATAAACTATCGTGCGTCTACCGGTAGAGAATTTCGCGGGATCGCCGCCAGCGGTAAGGATTTGATAGGCTGCCCAGATAATCATTAAGCCGGCAATAGGAATAACGAGCGTTACCAAAAATCTGGTAACGTTATCCAAAAGCACGCAAATATCATCGGGCAAGAAATTTGGCTTATTAATAACTAAACCGCCGCTCCCGCTGCCACTGCCCGATCCTAATTGTGCTAAAGCTTTATTAATTAATGGAAACATTTAGTTAGAAATGGCTCTCATGACTAATGTAATGATTATATAAGAGCCGAAGACTATTGCCAAACCAATGACGGCGGAGAGTATTGCTTGCTTCCCGGTATCCACTCTCTTTTCGGAACCGGCCGCGGTCATAATCAAAAAGCCACCATAGACAATTACTACAACGGCCAAGGGGATAGAAACGACTCCCAGAAAGTTCATTACGTTCTGTATGAGTTGGTTGAACTCCGGCCAACCGCAACCGCCGGCTGGGCAGTTGGGCACTATGGCGGCTTTTAGATAATCAAACATTTAAATAGAAACCATTAACGCGCTCACTTTTACTTCGGCTTCCAATAAAGCGTTCTCGGTAGTGAGCTTACCCGATACTACTGATTCTATCATAGTATCAAACACTTTTTTGATTTCGGAGTTGTCAGCCTGAGGCCAACTTTTGGCGGTCAGGGCCTGCGCGGCAAAAGTACCTAAAGTGGGGCTATTCAAATATTCGTTTATCAAAAACCTTAAGGCCGGTGGTTTGCTGGTTAGGGTTACATAATTGCGAGCGGTTTCGGCATCGGTCGTGGCGAGAATTATAAAGTCCCACGCGTCAGTTGTATGGGTGGTTTTACTCGATACCGCTAAGCCCCAGTAGCTTGGAAAGTTTACGGCATTATTTTTATCAAACTGCGGAGCCGGAGCCACTCCGAAATTTAGAGCCGGGTTCTTGGCTTTAATATCCGGAATCTCGGAAGCATAACCAAGAATCATGGCCGTTTGCTTTGAGGTCAAGGAGTTAATTGAAGGCTTGAAAGAATCCGTCCAGGTATAGTAAAAACTGCTGGGCTTAGCGAACTGAGTATAGAAGTTAACCGCTTGTATGCCTTGGTTATTGGCTATGGCGGCCCTCGTCTTGTCCGGGCTAACCATATCCGTTTTAAACTGGAGAAATAGTAAGCTCAAGATGTCGGCCGCGTTATTAACACTCTTGCTCGTGCCGCCGATAGCAAGGGCAGACTTGGTTATGGCGCCCCTACTATCCAATTCTCTCACTTTTACCACCGTGTTCTTTAACTCGTCCCAAGTTGTGGGAGCCACGGCTATTTTCTTATTATCAAAAATATCACGGTTATAGATTAGGGCTAGAGTATCTATTGATATGGGCAGGGCATAGATTTTACTATTTCTAACAAAGTCTTGTTCGGCTATGGTCGGGAAAAAATTGCGGAAGGTAGCCAACGGAAGTTTTTCTTCGGTAACCGGAATAACCTTATCACTATGCTTCAAGAGCCAGGTGTTGTGGAACATAAAAACATCCGGGCCAGTACCGGCAGCCAGGGCGTTAACCAACTGTTTCTCGTAGTTAGTAACGTCAAGCTTGGTATATTTAACTTGTACGTTAGAATGTAGGGCTTCGAATTTACTGCCTACCTCCTGCCAAACTTTAAGCTCATCGCCCACCCCCCAAACATTCAGTTCAACTCGAGGGAGAGCAATATCATCTCTAAGCCCGGGGATAAATCCCAAAAAAACCAGAGTAAAAAATACTATTATAAAACCGGCGACTCCAACGATTATTAACTGAGGCCTAGTAAGCTGCATACCTTTATATAATAACTATAAACAGACTGTTCCCGCAATTTTATCCCCCGGCTTCAAGCGCATAATGCGTACGCCCTGGGCGGCACGGCCCGTGCTTCTGATACTTTTTAGTTCCGTCCTTAATATTTGCCCCTTAACGGACATGGCCAGTAACTCACCTTCTTCTCCGGAAATTATATGAGCCGCCACAAGTTTGCCGGTCTTATCGGTTACCTTAGCGGTCAGTATGCCTTTGCCGCCGCGGCCCTGGATTTTATATTCCTTAAGCGGAGTCATCTTAGCAAAGCCATTCCACATAATAGCCAATACATTATAATCGCTTACCTTGGCCGGGTTAATTACATCGAAGGCGCTTACCGCGTCATCCTTCTTTAGGCCAATGCCTTTCACGCCCGAGGCGGTTCGCCCCATAGCTCTAACTTCGCCTTCCTTGAATCTGATAGCCTGTCCCAAAGAAGTAGTTAAAATCAATTCGTCTTTGCCGGAAGAAAGTTTTACCCACTTTAAGTAATCGCCTTTCTTCAGGTTAATCGCGATAATGCCGCTTCTCCTCACATTCTGGAATTCTTCCAGGGCGGTTTTCTTGATTACACCCTTTTCGGTAACCATCACCAAGAATCCGGGGATTTTATTCCTTTCGGATGAATAAGTAATAATAGCGTTTATTTTTTCTTGAGGTGGAACTTCCAGAAAATTGTGTATGGCTTTGCCCTTGGCTGTCCGGCTACCGGCCGGAATTTCGTAGACTTTGGTTTGATAGACCTTTCCGCTCGCCGTAAAGAAGAGGATATTATCGTGAGTGTTGGCCCTAAGGAAGTGTCCGACAACATCCTCTTCTCCCAACTCGCTCCCGATTAGGCCTTTGCCGCCGCGTTTTTGCTGTTTAAAAGTATTGGGCGGCAAACGTTTAATGTAGCCGTCACCCGACATGGTAACAATGGCGTCTTCGGCCGGTATTAAATCTTCAACGTTGAAATCTTTTAAGCCGGTCACATGCACCTTGGTCCTTCTCTCGCCGGCAAATTTATCCTTAAGTTCGGTTAGCTCGGTCTTAATGACG
>MHJB01000009.1:10970-11170 GCA_001817805.1 Candidatus Colwellbacteria bacterium RIFCSPLOWO2_12_FULL_43_11
TGTCTTTCCAAAGCAGCCAAAGTCTGGAGTTTCATTTCCAGTATCGCGGTAGCTTGTATTTCGCTTAGCTTGAAGGTAGCTACCAGCTTTTTGTGGGCTTCTTCCTTATCGGCTGACTTCTTAATAACCGCAATGATTTTATCTATAACATCCAAGGCCTTTGCCAGCCCCTCCAATATATGAGCACGCTCCCTGGCTCT
>MHJB01000010.1:0-2955 GCA_001817805.1 Candidatus Colwellbacteria bacterium RIFCSPLOWO2_12_FULL_43_11
GGTTAGTTATTGTTATAAATGTTTCACGTACATACACCCCTTTTAGGGAAATCAAGAAAACGTAGTATCCATGGGCTTATTCGGTTTTGCCATATTCACAATGTTTTACGCTTTTAGGCAATGTTTTACACTTTGGCGTAAAACAACGTAAAACATCGTATCTATGAGGTTTCTGATAAACACCGTAAATACTAAATCGGCAATCCGTTATGGATTGCCGATTGATTTGCCGATTGATATGTTTTACATTTGGCCTATTTGCCCATCCTTCGCTCTTTGGAATTGTAGTAATTTACAGCCTCCTCCAAATCTTGTTTCCCAAAGTCTGGCCAATATTTCTCGGTAAAGTAGAGTTGAGAATATCTCACATCCCACATCATAAACCCTGCGCTCAAGTGTGGTTCGCCACCGGTCCTTATCGTTAAATCCACCGGAGGCAAGTCCCTGGTCCATAAGCTGCTCTTTAATGATTCATCCGTTACTTCTTTCACTCCGCCTTTTAATAGGGTATTAATCGCATCAATCATTTCTCTATCGCCGTTATAGCCCACTAGGAGCGTTAGACCCCTCTCTTTATAATCTTTTGTAATCTCCTCGGCCTTGCGTAAAACACTAATTGTCTCTTCCTTCAATAATTTAGGCCATTCTCCCAGAACTCTGACTCTTACCTGTTTCTCTTTCACCTGCGGATCGTTTATAAGTTGTTCGGCCAAAATCCGGTAAACCTCTTCAAGCTTATCTATCTCCCCCTTATCCCTCTTGGTTAAGTTGTCGTAAGAACCGCCCCAGATAGTTACGTAGGGGATTCCCAGCGTGAAAGCGTGCTTTAATACCTCAACCATCTTTTCGCCGGCTTTCATGTGCCCCTGCCAAGCTAAGAGGCCTTTGCTTTTGGCCCAACGCCTGTTGCCATCGGGGATAATGGCTATGTGGTTAAGTTGTTTTTCCTTGTTGCTCAAAAAATTTAGTATAAACTTCTCTTAAAAATCTCGCATCGTCCAAGGCATTATGCTTTTTATATTTACTTGAATCAATGCCCAGCTCTTGTAAAAACTTCTGATTGGAGAAGTTCGTAGGATTAATACCCAAACCAAATAGTATTGAAGCAAAGTCTATCGGTAGCCAGTAAGCCGGTTGGTCTTCCATCCCGAATAGTTTGTACCAATAGATAGCATCAAACTGATTAACATAAGACATTAGATAAGGCTCAAAAGGACCGATAAATTCTTTTATCTTTGTCCGGGCTTCGTCCCGGGAAACCATTGGCCCGGTGAAGTAGGGGAGGACATTCCTTCTTACCCAATCGCTTGTTTCTCCCAAGTGCTTTATCTCCAAGTAGAGCTCTTCGCCGGAGGGCTTAACCATACCGATAGACAACAGCTCTCCCTTATATGGATCCAGGTCCGAGAACTCGGTATCAAAGAAGACGATGTTATCGGAGAAGGGGTTAATCATTCAGAGTTAATTTAGCAGAACTTGTATTGTTAAGCAAAAACGCTACAATGCCCTTATAAATATATGGGTGTGATTTTAGCAATATTAAGCGGCATAGTCTTTATTTGGCTCTTGGTATTCGCCTTGTTCGTCGCTTGTTTCGTCTTTTGGATTTGGATGTTTATTGAATCCATCAGAAGTGACTACAACAATAAGCCAGTTTGGATTTTGGTTATGATCCTAGGTAACCTACTCGGCGCCATCGCCTTTTATTTCGCGGTTTATAAGAAGTTGAAGGCGGGGAAATAGGTTTCAACTTCGTTCTATAGCCCCAACATAGAAATAAAAAAGCCCATCATGAAGATGGGGGTTTTTATTTTGGTGCGCGCTAAATAGGGGAATCTCACGCGCTCGTTCCACTCGCTTCTCAAAACCCTCGGTTTTGAGTCCGCTCCGCTCATTCCTACACGGGAAACCAATCGTGGTTTCCTGACCCCTTCCGCTTGTTCGATTCCCTAAGCGTAGAATTAAAATAACCCATCGTGTGATGAGTTATTTTAATTTTGTGCGCGCTAAGGGGATCGAACCCCTGGCCTACTCGGTGTAAACGAGTCGCTCTACCACTGAGCTAAGCGCGCAGTACCTTTTTAAGAAATCTTCTCCCTGCTGCTGATTTTAAGTATAACTCTCGTTTCCTGGCAGTTTCAAAATCTTTAAAGCTTTCTGTGTATACAACTTTAAGATTTGCCATTCTTGACGTAGTAACTGTATGACCGCTTTTGTGTTCTTTCAGCCTTCTCTCTAAATTATTAGTCAAACCCTTGTAAAGCTTATCACTATCATCTTTTAAAACGTAAACCGTAAACATAGTAGTTAGGTCGCTCCCCGCCCGAACGACTGAGCGTCGTTCAGTCGGGCGGGTACCACTGAGCTAAGCGCGCCTCCACTAAGGAATTACCTTAGCAGATAAGTTATTGAACTACAATTGAGATTATAGTGTCCCCTTTGGCAACTTTCTTAACTACATCCATTCCCTCTACCACTTGGCCGAAAAGAGTGTATTGGTTATCCAAGAAATTAGAGTCTTTAGTAACAATAAAAAATTGCGAGTCGTTGGAAACTTTAATATCTTGTCCGCGGGCAACGCCCAGTGCGCCTTCTATGAAGGGAAAGGGGCTTAACTCCGTATCAATGTTTCCGCCGCCGGTTCCCCACTGAGCCTCTTTAGAAGCATCTCGGGATAATGGGTCGCCGCCTTGTATGACCCAATCTTCAACGCGGTGAAATTTAAGGCCGTCAAAATACTTGGCCTTGGCTTTGGTAACAAAATTTTCAACTGTCTTCGGAGCAGCGTTGGGATAGAGATTTAAGACGATAGCTCCCTTATCCGTATTAATAGTCGCTTTAATTATTTCTTTAGGTATTTCCATATTTGTTTCTGTTTGATCTGTATCTGCCGGTTGGTTGTTTTGATTTGTTGAAGGCAATTTATTATTGGTAAACCAATATATGCCACCGATA
>MHJB01000010.1:3048-4640 GCA_001817805.1 Candidatus Colwellbacteria bacterium RIFCSPLOWO2_12_FULL_43_11
CCTACGGCCCGTGACTTATAAGATCACTGCTCTACCACTGAGCTACAGGCGCTTGGCCCTTGCTCCGATTCTATATTAAGCAGCTATAGGTTTCAAATTGAATTCCTTAATAATATCGTAGAATTCTTCCTGTTCCAAGGTTTCTTTTTCTACTAATGTCTTGGCAACTTTCGCTACCGCTTTCTCATAAGTTGAAAGAATCCGTGTAGCGGTTTTATGAGCCCTATCAATAAACTTTTTAATTTCACCGTCAATTTTACTGGCGACTTCTTCCGAGTAATTCTTCTCCATTGTAATTTCGCGCCCCAAGAAAATCATGTCCTCGCTTTTGCCAAAAGTCATTGGTCCCAAGTCGCTCATGCCGAATCGTGTCACCATTGCTTTCGCTACCGCGGAGGCTTCTTTTAAGTCACTTGATGCGCCGGTTGATATATCTCCAAAAGTTAATTTCTCGGAAACATAACCACCCATCATCACGGCCATATCGGCCATAAACTGTGCTCTGGTTTTAAGCCTTTGCTCTTCCAAGGGCAACTTCATAGTGTATCCGCCGGCTCTACCGCGGCTGATGATAGATATTTTATGCACCGGGTCGGAGTCTTTCAGGCTCGCCGCGACAACCGCATGCCCGGCTTCGTGATACGCCGTTATCTCTTTTTCTTTAACCGATATTATTCTGCTTTTTCTTTCCGGGCCCATTAAAACTTTTTCTATAGATTGATAGAAATCGTTTTGAACAACTGTTTTTCTGCTTTCTCTAGCAGCCAATATGGTTGACTCGTTGGCTACACTTGCCAGGTCTGCTCCCGAAAATCCAGGGGTCCTTGCGGCTATCTTTGTGTAATCAACACCTTTATCTATTGGCTTGTCCTTAGTATGAATTCTTAATATTGCTTCTCTCTCGGTTTTATCGGGCAAGTCTAAGACAACGCGCCTATCAAACCTTCCTGGCCTCAATAGCGCAGCATCTAAAACATCTGGCCTATTGGTTGCCGCCAGTACTATTACTCTCGTGTCTCTTTCAAACCCGTCCATTTCAACCAAAATCTGGTTTAAAGTTTGTTCTCTTTCGTCGTGCCCTCCGCCCAGTCCGGAACCGCGCTCACGGCCTATGGCGTCAATTTCATCAACGAACAGTATCGCTGGTGCAGCACGTTTAGCAGTAGCAAAGGCATCGCGAGTTCGAGCCGCTCCGACGCCCACAAACATTTCTACAAATTCCGATGCCGAGATATGGAAGAAGGGAACGCCAGCCTCTCCGGCTACGGCTCTGGCCAATAAAGTCTTGCCTGTTCCCGGAGCGCCCATGAGTAATACTCCTCTTGGGATTTTTGCTCCCATATCCAGATATTTTTTAGGATTCTTCAGGAAGTCCACTACTTCAACCAACTCCTCCTTAGCTTCTTTGAGTCCGGCCACATCGGCAAAGGTTACTCTGTCCCTGAAACCGGCAAACGGTTTTATATTGGCCTTACCGAAAGTAAAGGCTTGGCTGATGCCGCCTTTAGCTTGTTTGGTGAGGTAATAAAATATGGCGATAATAATGATAAGCGGGAGAAGTGTTGGAATTAGAATTGCCAACCAAAAACTTA
>MHJB01000010.1:4700-5732 GCA_001817805.1 Candidatus Colwellbacteria bacterium RIFCSPLOWO2_12_FULL_43_11
AATTTACCAGAGTCTCCGTAATACCCACTCCGGGTTCCTTTTTGGCGGAAAGTTTTTCGCCGTTGGTTAAGACAACATCCAAGCCATCGCCGCTTACGGTGATACTCGTTACCTGACTCGCGTTAATGTTTTTAACCAGTTCGCTTATATCAATCTCTCTTATCGGTTGCTGCATCTCGTAGGTCAAAGAGACTAAAAGAGTAAAGGAGAGCAATATCGCCGCTATCCAAAAGAAATTGTTGTATAACTTTAAGTTCTTCAAACCTTTAATTTGAGAACAATCCTCTTATCTTCAGGTTTAATTGAATCGATAATAAAATCGTAACTCATATCTTTTTCAAGTTTTTTCTTCAAATCCTCCAAGGAGCCAAACTCCGATACGTGGATTAATCCAATTATATCATCACTTAACTTAACGAAGGCGCCAAAAGGAGTCAGTTTATAGATAGTGCCTTTAACTGCCATGCCGGCTTTGAATTTTTCCTGCACGCCATCCCATGGGTCTGGCTTCAAGGCTTTTAGAGACAATGTTACTCTGCCCTCCTTAATCTCCAATATCTTTGCGGTTACCGGGTCACCAATTTTAACTACCTCCTTAGGATTATCAATCAAACGGTGGTCCAGCTCTGAAATATGGATTAAACCTTCTATTTCCGGGCTATCGGCAAAGCGGATGAAAGCTCCGAAGTTGGCAACACCGGAGATAATACCGGAAACAACATCACCTATCTTATATTTAGTGAGTAATTCTTTAGCGTTGGCGTTGGCTCCTTCTCTTTCGGAGATGATTAATTTATTGGTTCTGGGGTTTAAGCTCAAAACCTTAACAGTTAATTCTTCACCGATAAACTTTTTAAACTCTTCAATGAGTTTTGCTCTGTCGCCCTCGGCTACTTTGGGGTAGTGGTCGCTTGAAAGTTGTGAACCGGGTAAGAATGCGGAAAGGCTGCTAATCTCGGCGATAAGTCCGCCGGCATTGGCATCCACTATTTTTACTTTAAACGCTTCGTCCTTTTCTTTAAGCTCTTTTAC
>MHJB01000010.1:5907-7441 GCA_001817805.1 Candidatus Colwellbacteria bacterium RIFCSPLOWO2_12_FULL_43_11
ACTTCGAAATAGATAGCCTTGGGGGTCCTTTCCAAGAGCTTTACCTGAATTAAGTCGCCTGGTTTCAATAGCGGCATTAGTCCCGGATCGGTCCTTAACATTTGGAGCTCAATCGGCTCCTGAATTTTCGGTGTGGTAGATTGCATACTCGGCGAATTATATGAAAAGATTGATTGAAAATCAACCTCAAGTCTGATAAAATTAGGTTATATGGTCATTAAAACGACCAAAACTGGGATAATTTGCGAAGCTCGTTCGTCCGCCGTAGAGGCGGGCGAATTTAAGCTAGCCGTTGATCCCACGACTATTGATAGTAAGGCAACCCTCATTTTAAAGACAAAAACCCAGCTGCCGGTTGTAGAATCTCCTATGGATATAATCCAAGGTCCGGGCGAGTACGAAGTCGCGGGCATAAAAATCAAAGGCGTTAATCTGGGAGGGGAATCAAACCATAAGTACATAAGAACCATGTATTTGGTGGAGATGGATGAATTGAATCTTTGTTTCTTGGGCGAAATGGAAAAAGATTTGGACGAAAGCTTTTTGGAGAATATGGGCGAGGTGGATATTTTGTTCGTTGAAGGGGAGGATGTTAAAAAAATTACCACACTTATAAAAGACATTGACCCCAGGATGGTTGTTTCCAAATCCGATACGAGCGCCAAAGCTTTGGCCAAAGAACTTGGGCAGACAACCGAACCGGTTGACAGGTTGAGCGTTAAGAAAAAAGATTTGGACGAAAACGAAACTAAATTAATATGGCTGAGGGATTTGGGAAAATAGAAAAAAGGGAAATAACGGCGGAACTGCGAGACGCCTATCTGGACTATGCGATGTCGGTTATTGTCGGGCGCGCTTTACCCGATGTTAGAGACGGCTTAAAGCCGGTGCACCGCAGAATCCTATGGGCCATGTGGGAATCTGGTGTTACTCACTCCGCGAAGTTGAGAAAATCCGCTAACGTTGTCGGTGAAGTTCTGGGCAAATATCATCCGCATGGTGACATTGCGGTTTATGACGCTTTAGCCAGAATGGCACAGGATTTCTCGCTCCGCTACCCGCTTATAGAAGGACAGGGTAACTGGGGCAGCATTGATGGCGACTCTCCAGCCGCCATGCGTTACACCGAATGCCGCTTATCCGCTTTGGCCGAAGAGCTCTTAATCGATATTGAAAAAGAGACGGTGGACTTCATGCCGAACTACGACACGACTAAAAATGAGCCTAAAGTCTTGCCGTCTAAAGTGCCCAACTTACTGATAAATGGTTCTTCCGGTATTGCCGTTGGTATGGCCACGAATATCCCGCCACATCACTTGGGCGAAGTAGTGGATGCGACCAAACACCTGATTGACCATCCGAATGCCTCGTCCGAAGATTTAATGCAATTTGTTCAGGGCCCGGATTTTCCAACCGGAGGCATTATCTATAATAAAAAAGAAATCATTGAAGCCTACTCGTCCGGACGCGGGAGAATTACGGTACGGGGCGTAGCCGAAGTTGATGAGAAAAAAATTATCATCTCCGAAATTCC
>MHJB01000011.1:0-27011 GCA_001817805.1 Candidatus Colwellbacteria bacterium RIFCSPLOWO2_12_FULL_43_11
CTTTGATTTAACAATCTTATTTTTAGCGAAGCTAACCTCTTCATGAGTTAACCCCTCGTCTACGATTCTTTTCATTTCTCCTGTGATTATATCCAAGGTTTCTTGTAATTTCTCTTTAAGCACAGAAGTTTGTATCCACATAAATCCGGCGTCGGACAAAGTATTGGCTCCGGCAGAGACCCCATACACCAAGCCTCTTTCGTAACGGAGCTTTTTGGACAATGTTGAAGCTCTCCCTCCGCCTATAATATTAGCGATAACTCTTAGAGCTGGAATGTCGGCGTTTTTCCCTCCAACTATTCTAAAGCCAAAAGTAAAGTTTGCCTTGTCTGTATTCTTATCGTACTCAATCATTACGGTTTTCTTTCTTATAACCGGAAGCTCTTTGTTTAAAATAAGCCTTGGTGTTTGAGGTAAAAGAATTTTATTTTCACACTCTTTGATTAAGTCTTCTAGTTTTACCCCGCCGCTTACTACCAATATCATTCTTCCTGATACTAAATTATTTTTGTAAAACTCTATAACATCTTCTTTAGTCGTGGCATTTATAGATTCTTCCGAACCGAGTACGGGTCTATTAAGTTCGGTACTCTGAAAAAATAGGGTGTTATACATCATACGGACCAATCCTTGAGGAGTGGATTTGGTTTGCCCTAATTCTCTTAAAATAGAACCCCTTTCGGTCTCCAAGGTTTTGTCTTCAAAAGTTGGTTCTAATAGCATTTCGTGTAAAACATCAAAAGCCTTGCTCATGTCGGCTGGATCGCCAATCGATATCCATACGTTCATAGTGTAGGTTGTTGTTGAAGCGCTGAATACACCGCCGTACTGTTCTATGTAAGTGGCAAGTTTATCTTTTGAAGGGAATCTGTTGCTTCCTGCAACTATCATATGCTCCAGAAAATGAGCTGTCCCTTCTTTGCCGATTTTATCGAATCTGGAACCGCTAAGAAAAATTACGTTAATAGCTAAAGGCATTCCCGGTCTTTCAAATAAAACCAACTTACAGCCATTAGATAAAATGGCCTCACGAAGAGTAACTCCCAAATCTTCAATTCTTAGCATTTAATTTTTGTTGCGGGGGCGGGAATTGCACCCACTACCTTCAGCTTATGAGGCTGACGAGCAACTGTTACTCTTCCCCGCGATACAGGCCTTTATAAGTACTCGCATTTTAGTCGTCCAACCGATATTTGTCAAAGAATATTTTAACAGTGTATTATTACTAAACATGAATCTAAAAGAACTACAGCGCAAGGCATTTGAAGAAGCCGAAAATATTGAGAAGAAAGAACACCTGGAGTCTTTTCGTATTAAGTACTTAGGCCGCAAAGGGGAGCTTACTAATATTCTCCGCTCTCTTAAAGACCTGCCGGTTGATGAAAGAAAATCCGTGGGAGTTGATGCTAATAAGTTAAAAATTGAACTGGAACAAATTGTCGCTTTCAAAGAAAAAGAAATAGGCTCTTTGGGTGAAGAGAGCGTCATAGATATAACTCGTCCGGGCAAGAAAGTGAACCTTGGCCATCTCCACCCTTTAACTAAAATTGAAGAAGAGATAAGAAACATATTCACTTCGCTTAATTTTTCCGTGGTAGAAGGCCCGGAGCTGGAAACCGAGTACTTTAACTTCGACGCTTTGAATATCCCGGCCTCTCATCCGGCAAGAGATATGTGGGATACCTTCTGGTTGAAAGAAGGGGGCAAAGCCAAAGAAAGAAGGCTTATGCGTACTCACACATCGCCGGTGCAAATCAGGTTTATGGAAACTCACAAACCGCCCTTTCAGATAATCGTGCCTGGGCGCGTTTTCCGCTATGAAGCGACAGACGCCTCGCATGAAATAAACTTCTACCAACTAGAGGGCCTCATGGTGGGACAAAATATAAGTCTCGCTAACTTTAAATTTATCGTAGAAACTTTCTTTAAAAAGCTTTTTGGCAAAAATATTGAGTTCCGTTTTAGACCATCTTATTTCCCGTTTACCGAACCGAGTGTTGAGGTTGATATAAAGTTTCCCACGAAGGGCAGGGGAGATTGGCTGGAAGTATTGGGGGCTGGAATGGTTCACCCCAGAGTTTTCGAATCGGCTCATCTGAACCCGCGGGATATTCAAGGCTTTGCCTTTGGCGTAGGTATAGACCGTTTGGCTATGATCAAATACAAAATTCCGGATATCCGCCTCTTTTATTCCGGTGACCTAAGATTTATTAATCAATTTTAATAGTATGAAGTTTTCTTACTCTTTACTTAAAAAACTTGTTCCCGGAATTCCCAGTAAGGAGAAATTTGCCGATGTTATAAACTTAAAAGCATTTGAAGTTGAAGAGGCAACCGGAAACTCAATGGAGATTAAAATCACTCCTAATCGCTTTGCCGATGCTGCTTCTCACTGGGGGATGGCCCTGGAAGCAGCCGCTATTTTTAATTTAAAAACTAAGCTTGATGATAAACCGCTTAATATTCCTAAGGGTAAGGGCAAGGTAAGGGTTGTGGTAGAAAATAAGCACGCTTGTCCGGTCTACGTTGCCCATTATTTAGAAGTTGTGAAAATTGGAGAAACGCCGGCTTGGATTAAAAGCGTGTTGGAAGATTGCGGACTGCGTCCTATAAATCCTGTTGTCGATATTATGAACTACGTTATGTTGGAAACCGGTCAGCCACTTCATGCCTTCGATGCCGATAAGCTGGATGGGAGTATAGTCGTTAGATTTGCTAAGCAGGGTGAAAAAATTGTTTCTTTGGACAACCATTCTTATACTCTCACCAAAGAAGATTTAGTTATTGCCGATAAATCGGGGGCTCTCGCCATAGCAGGCATTAAAGGAGGGAAGCGCGCTGAAGTAGATAAAAATACCAAGCGAATTATAGTAGAAGCCGCTAACTTTAATCAGGCCAATATCTATAAGACAATGAAGAGGATTGCTCTTCAGACAGATGCTTCAATGAGGTTCTCGAGGGGCCTTAGCCCCTATTCAGCCTCTATTGGAGCTAATAGGGCATCAGGCCTATTAAAAGAGGTTATTAAGGCCAAAGTAGTCGATTCTCTCGTGGTTGCGGGTAAGCTTCCTGGTAAAGAAATTATAGAGTTTAATACCGATAAATTTAATTCTCTTATCGGCCTTTCTTTGGGCAAAAAACAAGCTGCCGATTATTTGAAGTCATTAGGGTTTAAAATTATTACCAAAGCTCTAAAAAATAAAAATTCCTTCTTGGTTGAGGTCCCGCCCTTAAGGCAAGATGTCACTATTTTTGAAGATCTGGCCGAAGAAGTTGTGAGGCTCTATGGCGTTAACGACTTGAAACCAACCCCTCCTTTAGTGGGCTTAGTGCCGGTGGAGTCCGACGACATAGTAAACCTGAAGAAGGAATTGAGAACTATTTTAGTCGGCTTCGGTTTTAGCGAGGTCTATAATTATTCTTTCGTGGATAAAAAAGAGGCCGATTCTTTGGAACTTATGAATCCGATTGCAGAGGATAAGAAGTATTTACGCGTATCGCTCTCCCATGGATTAAAATCCAACATTACTTTAAACGCGCGTGAATTCGCAACTTTGAGAATATTCGAGATTGGGAAAGTTTTCTCTACTAAAAATGAAGAAGCGAGGTTCGCGCTAGGCGTTAAAGAGCCTGAGGCGATGTTGCATCTTAAAGGCATTATTTCCCAGTTGTTAAAGCGCCTCGGTCTCACGGATATATTGATGAAAGATGAAAGTAACAATTCTTTAACTATTAAATCCGATGGCGTGGTTTTGGGAGTAGCTCATTCTTTAAATAGTAACTCTGCCATAGCCGAACTTAATCTGGATGCTCTATTAAAAATTGTTATCGCCGAAAACGAATACCGTCCATTGTCTAAATATCCTTCGATTAGCAGGGACATATCTTTGGTGGTGCCTCGAGACATTAAAGTCGGGCAAGTACTGGAAGTTATAGACGATGTTAATTTAAACCACATTCAAAACGTGGATTTAATAGATTATTTCGACAATTTTGAGGACGATAAAAGCCGCCTAAGCCTTACTTTTCGGCTGGTTTTCCGGTCCGAAGAGAAGACTTTAACTGATGAAGAAGTGGATAAAGAATTCAAAAAAGTAGAAGCCGCCCTAGTTTCTAAAATCAGAGCAGTTATACGTTAAATAAGCTCATAAATACTGGGCTTTGAAGGCCTATCGGTAGTTTGTTTTTGAGGCCCATCTAGGGTATAATTATCAGTGCCTTAGGGAAAGGCATTTTAATTTATACTCTATTTTTAAACATTAATGGCTAAAAAAGAAGAAAAAAAGCAGGGGTCTTATACAGCTGCCGACATATACGTTTTAGAAGGGCTGGACCCTGTTAGAAAGCGTCCCGGAATGTATATCGGTACAACCGATACCGCCGGACTGCACCATCTTATTTGGGAAGTAGTTGATAACTCTATTGACGAAGCTATGGCAGGATTTGCGAACGACATCGAAGTTCGTATTTTAAAGGGCAATGTGGTGAGCGTCCTGGATAACGGCCGAGGCATACCAGTTGAGGTTCACAAACAAACTAAAAAGTCCGCCTTGGAAACGGTTATGACAACTCTGCACGCTGGGGGCAAGTTTGGCGGAGAATCTTATAAAGTTTCCGGTGGTTTGCATGGAGTAGGAGTTTCCGTTGTTAATGCCTTGTCCCTTTCGCTTAAAGCCGAAGTCACCCGCGAGGGTAAACTTTATGTACAAGAATATGAAAGGGGTATACCTAAACAAAAAGTTAAAGAAGTCGGCAAGGGGGGACGCACCGGCACTAAAATAACTTTTTCTCCCGACCCAACAATTTTTCCCAAAACAGATTTTGATAAGAAAAAAGTAATAGACCATTTGCGTCAGCAAGCCTATCTCACCAAAGGAATCAGAATTGTTTTTATTGACGAAAGAGAAGAGATTCCTTACTACCACGCCTTTAAATTTGATGGAGGCATTAAATCTTTCTTGGACTACCTGGATGAAGATGGCGATAAATTAATTCACGACAACGTCTTTTACGTTGAGAAGGAATATGAAAATGTGGGAGTGGAGGCGGCTTTCGCCTACAACGAAGGTATGGACATAAATGAATTATCTTTTGCCAATAATATTCATACGACAGACGGGGGCATGCACTTAACCGGTTTTAGATCAGCCTTAACGAGGGCCTTAAACGACTACGGTAGAAAGGAGGGATTCATAAAAGAGAAAGAAGACAACCTTACGGGCGATGATGTAAGAGAAGGCTTAACGACCGTTGTGTCCGTTAAAATCAGAGAGCCCCAGTTTGAAGGGCAAACTAAGGCTAGATTGGGCAATACCGAGGCTAGAACGGCAGTTGAGGCAGTCGTAGGCGAGGCTCTAAAATCATTTTTAGAAACCCATCCCAATGACGCCAGGTCTATTGTTGGCCGTGCTTTGCTTGCCGCTAAAGCGAGGGCTGCGGCCAAGGCTGCCAAGGAAACAATTCTACGCAAGGGGGCTCTTGATGGGCTGGCTTTACCCGGTAAGTTAGCCGACTGCCAGACAAAAAAAGCGGAAGATGCGGAAATATTTATTGTTGAGGGAGACTCTGCCGGTGGTAGCGCTAAACAAGGAAGGGATAGGAGATTCCAGGCGATACTTCCTTTAAGGGGCAAGATATTAAACGTTGAGAAAGCGAGGGTTGATAAAATTTTGGCCAATAAAGAAATTAGATCTCTTGTTATCGCTATGGGCACGGCCATTGCCGAAGAGTTTGATATATCAAAGTTGAGATATCACAAAATAGTCATTATGACCGATGCCGATGTCGATGGAGCTCACATTAGAACCTTACTCCTGAGTTTGTTCTATCGTCACTTCCCGAAAGTTATTGAAGCCGGACATTTATATATCGCTACACCGCCGCTTTACCGTATTCAGAGTGGTAAGACAGTGAGATACGTTTATGACGAGGTAGAAAAAGAAAAAGCCATTAAAGAATTTAAAGTTAACGCCAATATCCAGAGATATAAAGGTTTAGGAGAGATGAATCCCAGTCAGCTTTGGGAAACCACCATGGATCCGAGCGTGAGAATTCTGAAGCAAATTACCGTGGAAGACGCCAAAGAGGCCGATAAACTCCTGGATATTCTAATGGGCTCCGAAGTTATGCCTCGTAAGCACTTCATCATGAGTAAGGGACATCAGGTAACAAACCTTGATTTATAAACGATTTTTTATTAACCTACATAAATAAATGTTCCATAGAATCAAGTCATTTTTGGCGGAATCTCGCGAAGAGTTTAAGCGAGTCAATTGGCCCACGAGAAACGAGGCTGTGAAAATGGTTTTTGTAGTCGTCGCCATTTCAGCCGTGATAGCCCTTTTCTTGGGCGCCATAGATTACTTCCTTATCGGGCTCTTGGAGAAAATTGTATCTTAATATGACCAGAACCATAAAAGAGGAAAAATCAGATTTAAAGCGCTGGTATGCGGTACATACCTATGCCGGCTATGAAGACGCCGTAGCGCGTTATTTAAAGCAACGTGTTGAGTCTCTGGCTATGACCGACAAGATTTTCAATATCATAGTCCCTAAAGAGAAGAATATTAAAATTAAAAACGGTAAACGCATCACGGTAGAGGAGAAGATCTACCCCGGATATGTCTTGGTAGAAATGTTTATGGAAGCCGATTCTTGGTATGTGGTTAGAAATACTCCTCGGGTAACGGGTTTCGTAGGCTCGGATACCACTAGTCCCACGCCCCTCTCTTATGAAGAGGTCGAGTCGCTCAAAGCCAGAATGGCTGGCGCGGACCCTAAATTTAAAATTGATTTTAAACTGGGAGAGATGGTACGTATTACCGATGGCCCTTTTAAGGATTACGACGGCAAAGTTTCAGAGGTTGATGATGATAGGGGTAGAGTTAAAGTCTTAGTACCGGTTTTCGGTAGGGACACCGCGGTTGAACTGGACTCATTGCAGATTAAGAAAATTTAAATATAATTAACTAACTATGGCAGCAAAGAAAATTAAGACAACAATTAAGATACAAATCCCGGCAGCTAAGGCTAATCCGGCGCCTCCGATTGGTACCGCTTTAGGCCCTCAGGGCGTGAATATTCAAGAGTTCTGTAAGCAGTTTAACGAGGCTACCAAAGATATGGGTACGGACATTGTGCCGGCTGAAATAACAATCTTTGAAGACAGGAGTTTCACCTTTAAACTTAGGACTCCGCCGGCATCGGATTTAATCCGCAAAGCCGCTGGCATTGAAAAAGGTTCAGGCGTGCCTAATAAAAATAAGGTTGGCAAAATAACCAAAGCCGATTTGAGAAAAATTGCCGAACGTAAGATGGCGGACTTGAATGCCTACGATCTCCCGGCCGCCGAAAAAATTATCGCGGGTACTGCCCGCTCCATGGGAGTAGAGTTAATAGATTAGGTTTGAATGTACGGTAAGCTTATAGCGTTTGAGGGTATCGATGGCGTCGGTAAAGACACTCAACTTAAGCTTCTCAAAGAAAAACTGGATAGCGAGAGCGTAAAGTATAAAGCCGTCTCTTTCCCCAGGCACAATGAGCCATCGGCTTATTTTGTCGATAATTACTTATCTTTGAATAAACCTTATGGGGAAGCCGGTGAGTTGGATGCTTATCAAGCTTCGGTTTTCTACTCACTGGATAGATACGACGCGAGTTTTGAAATAAAGAAGTGGCTTTCGGGTGAGAACCTTGTAATTGCCGACCGCTACACCGGCTCAAATATCGGACATCAAGGTGGTAAATTAAACGATGAAGAAAGGAAAAAGTTTGTAGATTGGCTAATGGACTTTGAATACAGAGTATTGGGAATCCCAAAGCCCGCTTTCAGTATTATTTTATGGCTACCAATCGAAGTAGTACAAGCCCGTATTAATTCCCGCGGTAGAGCCAAGGATGGGCATGAGGTTAATGCCGACCATCTTAAAAAAGCCCAAGCATCTTACTTGTGGGCTTCCAAGCATTACCCCGAAGACTTTAAAGTTGTAAAATGCTTTGAAGAGGAGCGGGAACTTAACCCGCAAGAGGTTCACGAAAAGGTCTGGAAGATAGTTAAAGATGCTATTAAATAAATATGGAAAACGAAAAGTATAAAACTACCATAGGACTGGAAATCCATGCGGAGCTTAAAACTAAGTCCAAAATGTTCTGTGATTGTAAGAACGACCCGGATAAGAAGAGTCCGAACGTTAATGTTTGCCCGGTTTGCTTGGCTCATCCCGGAGTATTGCCCACTATAAATAGGCAAGCTGTGGAGTTTGTTGTTAAGCTGGGTTTGGCCTTGGGTGGAAAAATCCCCGAACACTCCAAATTTGATAGGAAAAGTTATTTCTATCCAGACTTACCGAAGGGTTATCAAATCTCTCAATATGATGAACCGCTCGTTTCCGGCGGCATACTAAACGGTGTGCATTTAACCCGTATTCACCTGGAAGAGGATACTGGCCGTCTTCAGCATGGTTCTAAAAACAGTTCTTTGGTTGATTTTAACCGCGCTGGCGTTCCTCTTATGGAGCTGGTTACCGAACCCGATATTAAATCAGCCGATGAAGCTCTGGCCTTCGCTAAAGAGCTTCAATTAACTCTAAGATACCTTGGCATATCGGACGCTGATATGGAAAAGGGGCAGATGAGAGTTGAGGCCAATGTTTCTGTTTCTAAGGGCTCCGAATTGGGTACGAAAGTTGAGGTAAAAAATCTGAATTCCTTCCAATCTGTTAAAGGCGCAATTGAGTACGAAGTTAAAAGACACATAGAAGCTTTAGAAAAAGGCGAAAAAATTGTGCAAGCCACAGCGGGCTGGGATACTGTTAAGGGGGTTACTTACATTCAGAGGATTAAAGAAAATGCCCATGATTATAGGTATATGCCCGAGCCTGACTTACCGCCCCTTGAGATAACGGCAGATGTGTTGGAAAGACTTAAAAGAGATATCCCGGAGCTCCCCAGTGAGAAAAGGGTTAGATTTGTGAAGGAATATGGGTTAAGCGAGACCCAGGCTAATACTCTGTCATTCGATAGAGACATAGCCGAATTTTATGAAGAGACTATGTCGGAAAAGGAAAAGGCTTCGGCAGAACTTGTTTTTAATTATCTAACAAGCGATTTCTTGGGGCTGGTAAACGCGGCTCAAATAACTCCTAAAGAATCCAAAATCACACCGGCTAAGTTTGCCGACTTACTTGATTTAGTGGAGGAAGGGACGCTAAACAGCCGTAAAGCTAAGGATGTCTTAAAAGAAATGTGGGAGACTGGCTTGGACCCGCACGATATTAAAGATTCAGTTTCTCAGATTACCGATACATCGGCTTTAAAAGAAACAGTAATTAAAATCATTGAAGCCAATCCCAAGGCCGTTGAAGACTATAAAAAAGGCAAAGGGAATTCTTTGCAATTTCTTATTGGTAAAGCCATGGCCGAACTTAAGGGGAGGGGGAACCCCGAACTCTTGCGAAAGATTTTTGAGGAAAACTTAAACTGATTTAGTTATAAGGTTTTCACTCTGTAAATTTTGTGATATAAATCAAACATGAAAGTAATTCTAAAAACAATTGCAGAAAAAGCCTTCTATAGCGAAGGAAGTAGAAACTTAAATATAATAGGGATTTTTGAGAATGTGTTAGCCAGTAACTTCCCAGCTACGCATCCCATGATGTCTATTGTTTTCACTATTGAAGCCGAACCGGGGAATTACACTGGTTTTGTCGATATAACAGACAAGGATGGCAAAAAAATCGTTGATACTAGCTCAAAGCCACAAATTTTGAATATAGGCATTAATGGAAGAAGTAATTTAATTGTAAATGTAGTAGGAGCAACATTCCCACATAAAGGAGTATATTCTGCCAATTTACGTATAGGCAATTTAGTTGAGAGTATTACTTTCAACGTCATGCCTCCTAACGAATAACTTTACCAAGCTTTTAGCTTTTTCTGGAGAATTTATCCAAATAGTATTTTTATCTCTCCTGAACCAAGTCATTTGGCGCTTAGCATAGTGCCAGTTCTCTTTTTCTATTGTTGATATCGCATCCTCTTTAGTCACCAGTCCTCTTAAATACCGGCTTATATAACGATATTCCAGACCGAAGTTGTCCAGTTTATTCCAACTCAAACCTTGTCGGTGGAGCTTTTCAACTTCTTTTATCAGGCCCTCTTTAAGGCGTTTTCCCAGTCGTATCTTTATTTTCTCTTTAAGAACTTTATCTTGAACCTTAATGCCGATTTTTAAAAATTCATATAGCGATTCTTTTTTGTTGAATAATTCCGTTTTAGGAACCGGCGCGCCCGTGGTAATAACAATTTCCAAGGCTCTCACAAGGCGAACTTTATTATGACGGTCAATATTTTTAGCCCTCTCCGGGTCTAAGCCGGAAAGCATTTTAAATAACTCTATTCCGGATTTTCTATTTAATCTATCTCTTAAAGATTTATTAGCCGCAACTTTGGGCATATGCCAATCGTAAAGAAGGGAGTCAATATAAAACCCCGTTCCACCACAGATAATGGGCAGCCTTTTTCTTTTTAGAATATCCGCAATCGCTTTCTCAGCAAGTTTCTTGTATTTAA
This sequence comes from Candidatus Colwellbacteria bacterium RIFCSPLOWO2_12_FULL_43_11, assembly GCA_001817805.1. Classification (GTDB taxonomy): domain Bacteria; phylum Patescibacteriota; class Minisyncoccia; order UBA6257; family Colwellbacteraceae; genus 2-12-FULL-43-11. Next base: position 10,570 of record MHJB01000011.1, read on the forward strand.
CAACGGTAAATGTTGATTTGGGGGAAGCGACACCGAGCAAATGATGCCTCACTCCTTTCATCTCTTTCCTGGTAATCTTCCCACTGCCGATATCCATACCTTTATAAACTTGTCTGGAATCTGCCGAAACTACTTCGCCTCTGAATCGCTTTGCAACCAAAACTGCCAAGTCGCTTTTGCCGCTTGAAGTAGGGCCTACAATAACAACTATTTTATTCCGCTTCACTAAGGGAGAAACTTATTGGTCTCTTGTTTTATGTTTTCTATAAAATCGGCGATAGTGTGCTCGCCTCCGCTACCTTGTCCGCGTATTCTTAAGCTTAGTGTGCCTTTCTTGATTTCTTCGTCACCCACAACTGCGATATAGGGGATTCTTTGCATTTCCGCTTCCCGGATTCTTTTGCCCAATGTTTCGTTGCTTGGGGATACTTCGGAACGTATGCCAGAGTTAATAAGTTTTCTGTTCAGTTCTTCGGCGTAATCGGCGTGCTTATCGCTAACCGCCAGAATTTTAACTTGTACCGGAGCAAGCCACAAAGGCAAGTTACCCGATGTCTTTTCTATAAGAAATGCGAAGAAGCGGTCGAAAGAACCAAGGATAGCGCGATGCACAATTATCACGGGTTTTTCTTTATTCTCTTTATCGATATAAGTCAGGTTAAATTTTGCGGCTGAATAGTAATCAACCTGAACCGTGGCAATGCTGTCTTCTTTGCCGTAAATATCTTTTATCTGAATATCGATTTTCGGTCCGTAGAATGTCGCTTCTCCTGGCGCTTCCACAAATTTATGCCCGGTTTCTTTCAGGGCTTTCTTTAATACTGCCGAGCCCTTATCCCACATTGCCTTATTCTTAACGTCGCCGAATTTTTCTTTATTCTTGAAATCGGGGAGCGAGAGCCTGTACCAGTAATCCGATATTCCCATATCCTCATAAACCTTTTTATGAAGATTTAACACGCCAACTATTTCACTTTCCAATCTTTCTTCATCGGTATAAATGTGAGCATCGTTTTGGGTGAATGCCCGGACTCTGATTAAGCCGGTTAAAGTTCCGGAACGTTCATAGCGGTAAACAGTGCCAAATTCGGCGATTCTCAAAGGTAGTTCGCGGTAACTCCGTTTGGAATACTTATAAATACTATGATGATGGGGACAGTTCATTGGTTTCAGATAGTATTTAACACCCTCAATCTCAATTGGGGCGTACATATCGTCTTTATAGTGAGCCAAGTGCCCGGAGGTCTTATAAAGGTCTTCTTTGGCCAAGTGCGGCGTGAGAACATGTTTGTAGCCGGCCCGCCTCTCTAATTCGTACATATAGTCTTCCAGAACTTTTCTGGTGGTATAGGCATTAGGCAGCCACAGGGGGAGTCCGCGGCCGATATTCTCATCCACCATAAACAGCTGGAGCTTATCGGCCAGGTTTCTGTGGTCGCTAGTTTCCGCTTTAGCGAGCATCTCGGCGTAATCTTTTAGTTCTTTCTCGGTTTCAAAGGCCAGCCCGTATATTCTCTGGAGTTGCTCGTTTTTCTCGTCGCCTCTCCAGTAGGCGCCGGCAATTTTATTTAACTTGAAACTATCGGCGTTTATTTCGGAAGTATTTTTAACGTGTCCGCCGCGGCACAAGTCTAAAAAATAAACTTCCCCGGTTTTTTTGTCATACGTTTTATAAACAGTGAGAGATTTTTTCTCTTTAACGAATTCTTTTATCAAATCCAGTTTGAAGGGCTGGTCCTTAAATATTTTTTTGGCTTCTCCGGGAGTAACTTTTTTGCCGGAGAATTCCAGCTTGGCCTTGGCCAAACTCTTCATAGTTGTCTCCAATTCTTTTAAATCATCGGGAGTCAAGCTTTTGGGAAGCAGGAAGTCGTAATAGAACCCGTTTTCTATGGTGGGGCCTATGCCTAATTTGGCCTTAGGGAACTTTTTTATAACTGCCGCAGCTAATAGATGCGCCAGTGAGTGGCGTATGCCTTCTAGAGGGCTAATTTTTTGGCTTCGTTGCATATAATCTTGGCCTCGCCGTTCTTGCTCGAGATGCGTCCGGTAACTTGCACCGCGTTGCCTTCCTGCCAGACGCTTTCATCTTTTTCCAAAACATCACTGAAGACGAGAACTTCTATATTATCGTTTAAATCCTCGATTTTCGCAAAAACCATGGGGCTGCCTTTTTTCGTGGCCATGCGTTGAATTTTAACTATAAGCCCACAGGTGGTTATGTTTTTGCCTTCATTATTCGGGTCGTGAGCCAGCTTTATCAGAGGCAACTTTCTAACGCTCTTTTCATTCTTTTCAAAAAAATCTTTCAAGGGGTGTTCGGTGATATAAAGGCCCAGCAATTCTTTCTCCCAGGACAACCTCTCCATTTTTGAAGCGGGCTCAGTCTCGCGCAGTTTTATTTCAATCGGTCCTAAGGCTCCAAAAAGGTTTGATTGGGAACTCTCGTTCTGTCTCTTGATGCCGTTACCGATTTTTAATATATCATCCAGGCTTTTCAGAGCCGCCATTCTTTCTATGCCCAAGGAATCTGCCGCGCCACTTTTAATCAGGGCCTCCAAAGATTTTTTATTAAGGTCACGGTCTTTAATCCTGCCCACGAAGTCGGATATATTCTGATATGGTCCGCCTCTCATCCTTTCGTTTACCAGGACCTCGGTAATATGAGCCCCGATGTTTTTAATAGCCAAAATTCCAAATCTAACGTTTTGTTCTTCCGGCACGAATTCACCGACACTTTTATTAACATCCGGTGGCAGCACTTCTATGTTCATTTTCTTGGCCTCATTCACCAAGAAAGAAATACGCTCCACATCCCCCTGGGCATTGTTTAAAAGCGCGGTCATAAACTCCACCGGATATTTACTCTTTAAGTAGGCAGTCTGATAACCAATTAAGGCATAACAGACCGCGTGTGAACGGTTAAAGCCGTATCTGGCAAATGGTGGAAAAAGTTCCCAAATAGCTTCCGCCGTCTTATTTTGGATGCCATTTTTAATCATGCCGCTTATGACTTTCTCTTTCTGAGCGTCCAGTAAGGACTTAATCTTTTTACCTATGGCTCTGCGCATGGTATCGGCCTCTGCCAAACTAAAGCCGGCAAGTTCTCTCGTTATACTCATCATTTGCTCTTGATAAACGCCTACGCCATAAGTGGTCTTTAATATCGATTCAAGTTTAGGGTGAAGATAGGTGACTTTTTCTTTGCCGAACTTTCTGTTTATAAAAGAGGGGATAAGTTCCATGGGCCCGGGCCTAAAGAGGGCAACCAAGGCAATAAGATCTTCCAGTTCGGTTGGTTTCAAATCTTTCATATATCTCCTCATGCCGGCTGATTCAAACTGGAAGACTCCCGTGGTGTCCGCCGCCTGGAGCATCTTAAAAGTTCCCTCATCATCCAATGGAATGTCGGCTATCTTTATTTCTATATCTCTTGTTTCTCTGATTAGTCTCAAGGTTTCTTCAATAATAGTTAGGTTGCGTAAACCCAAGAGGTCTATTTTTAAAAGTCCCAGGTCTTCCACGCTATGCATCTCAAGTTGTGTGATAACCGCGGTCTCGTCCTGTGGCGATCTTTGGAGCGCCATGTATTCAACGAGTGGCTCTGGGGAGATAACAACGCCGCAAGCATGGACTGAAGCGTGCCTTACCACTCCTTCCAGTTTTATGGCTGTGTCCAGTAATCTTTTGGCATCAGGATTGCTCTCGTATTTTTTCTTTAAATCTTCAACCTCCTCAATGTCGGTTGGTAAGTTGGCTCCCTTGTCGGTTGAGACATGAAAAGGAATGAGCTTGGCGATTTCATCGCAGAAAGGATAGGACAATCCCATAGCGCGGCCGGCGTCTCTCACCGCGGCTCTCGCGGCCATAGTTCCAAAGGTTATTATTTGGGCCACCCTATCTTCGCCGTAAGTGTCTTTGATATAACCCAAGACCTCATCTCTTCTGTGGTCGGCAAAGTCGATATCAATATCAGGCATAGAGATTCTCTCGGGGTTTAGGAACCTCTCAAAAAGCAGGTTATAAGCGATAGGGTCGACATCGGTTATGCCCAGAACATAGGAAATAAGACTTCCGGCAGCCGAACCTCTGCCGGGGCCTACTACTATCCCGTGATTTTTGGCCCAGTTAACAAAATCTTGAACGATTAAAAAGTAATTGGCAAAGCCGGTTTTTTCTATTACTCCCAATTCGTATTCGACCCTTTCTCTCACTTCTTTACTCGGGTTTTCGTATCTTTTGGTTAACCTCTCTTCGATTAATTTTTTAAGATAAATATTCGAGTTAGTGCCATCGGGCGCCTCGTATCTGGGTAGAAGCGTCTGATTCAATTTAAATTCGAAATTACACTTTTCGGCTATCTCCAAAGTACTCGCTATCGCTTCCGGCAGATGTTTAAAATCATTTATCATATCTTCCGGACTTTTTAGCGAAGCATCAAAGTCATGGAAGGTAAATCTGTCTTCATCGTCCAGTCGGCCGTTCGTTTGCACCGCCAAAAGAACTTCGTGTGTCGGTTTGTCCTCGGGCAAAATATAATGCGAATCTTGCGTTGCCACGAGTTTAATATTCAGCTTCTTGGCTAGGTTAATTAATTTTTCGTGTAATTCCGGCGAATGAGGTTGAATTTCTATGTAATAGTCATCGGCAAATAGATTTTTGTAGTAAAGTGCCGCAGCTTCCGCCTCGACAGTGTGTCCATCTCTTAAAAGTTTGGATATCTCTCCGGAGAAACATCCGGAAAGGCAAACAAGCCCTTCTTTGTGCTTTTCCAATAGTTCTTTATCTATTCTCGGCTTATAGTAAAAGCCCTCAAGGTGCGATGCCGTTACCAGATGATTCAGGTTTTTATAGCCAATTTCATTTTTAGCCAGAAGTATTAAGTGATATCTCGTATTATCTACCTTTGGCGTTTTGGAAAGCCTAGAACCCTTAGCCACATAAGTTTCTACTCCGATAATTGATTTTATCCCCGCATCTTTGGCTTTCTTATAGAACTCAACGGCCCCGTACATGTTACCGTGGTCAGTTAAAGCCAGGGTATCCATCCCGAGCTCCTTGGTTTTATTAACCAGGGCATCGATTTTAGAAAGGCCATCAAGGAGAGAGTAGTGGCTGTGGGTATGGAGATGAACAAATTTAGGCATGAATCTGAGGACATTATAAGACAAACCTTTTGGATTGAAAACAAAAATTAGAAAATCATATACTTACCTCATGTATTTAATAGGCGTTGACGAAGTAGGCAGGGGTGCTCTAGCCGGTCCGGTTGTGGTTGGGGCCGTCGCTGTAGTTACCGGTAAGAGGTTTTCTGATTTGAGAGATTCCAAAAAATTGACTCCGGGGGCGCGAAAAGGCTGGTTGGCTTATATTAAAAATAGGCCAGAAATTATCTACGCCGTAGGCCGTGTTTATCCCAAGAAGATTGATAAGGTTAATATTTCCAAAGCTGCTAACTTGGCCGCGACTCATGCCTGCCTCCGCTTATTTACTCGTTTGGGCAGAGGCGAAGAATTTAAAGTTTATTTAGACGGAGGTTTATATTTAGACGAGAGACTAATCATTAGCCGAGGATTTATTTGTAAGACCAAGACTATTATAAAAGGAGACGAAAAGGTGAACGCGATTAAACTGGCTTCAATCGTTGCCAAGGTTACTCGCGATAGATACATGGTTAAGCTAAGTAACACTTACCCTAAATACGGTTTTGCTCTCCATAAAGGTTATGGCACTTCCCATCACCTTAAGGCCATAAAAAAGCACGGGTCTTCCGTGGTCCATAGGCGCAGTTTTAAAATTAAATAATTCTTGGGTTATTTTGAGAAGGCTTTGACTCTTTGGTGAAAGAAATATATATTATTAAGAAATATGGGTGGCGTACCGGTAAAACATCATAGTAAATCAAAAGTCGGCAGGCGGCGCAGTCATTTGGCCAGGAAGCCTATTAAACTTGCTGCTTGTCCGGAATGCAAATCTCCGATTTTGCCTCACAGGGCTTGTAAGAACTGTGGTTATTATCCGTCAAAGTCAAAATAAAGAATGGCAGCTAGGCAACTAGGCAGAGCCGTAGTGCTCCAATCTTTGTACGAGTGGGATTTTTATAATCGCGCCGTAAGCCTTAAAGAATCCCTGGAAAGAAACCTGGAAGAGTTTGCTCCGGGGTTTAATGAAAAGAAATTCGCAATGGACTTGGCTCACGGCGTTGAAACTAAAGTTGATGAGCTCGATGCCATTATCACTAAATCCGCTCCCGAGTGGCCGGTAGCCCAGTTGCCCATTGTAGATAGGAACGTTTTGCGCATGGGTTTATACGAGCTTATTTTTGGCAATCGTGCGGAAGTGCCTCCAAGAGTGGCCATTAACGAAGCCATAGAATTGGCCAAAACTTATGGCGGACAGAATTCAGGCAAATTTATAAACGGTGTTTTAGGGACAATTTACCGTGAGATAGGCGAACCAGACCAAGACCCGGAGAGACACGGTAAAAAAGAAAAAGATGGACCTAAAAAAACTTCAAAGTAGAATTAACCTTCAGTTTGAGTCGGAAGACTTGCTTAAAGAAGCTTTAACCCACCGTTCTTATGTTAACGAGAACCCAAGCTGGCCTTTTAAAAATAATGAGCGGTTGGAATTCTTGGGAGATGCCGTTTTAGAGCTTGTTATAACAGAAGAGCTCTTCAAGCACCTGCCCAAAAAAGAGGAAGGTGAGCTCACTATGCATAGAGCGGCCTTAGTTAACGCCAAGATGTTGGGGAAAATTGCTAGAAACATTGGCCTCGATGAAGAAGTTTTAGTTTCAAAAGGGGAAACCAAAGAAATATTAAATGGCAACGGCGAAACCATTTTAGCCGATGGAATAGAAGCCTTAATAGGAGCTCTGTATTTGGATGGAGGCTATGATGCAGCTCAGAAATTTATCAGGACATTTATCTTACAGGAACTGGATTCGGTTATTAAGGCCGGCGTTAAGGACGCCAAAAGCTTGATTCAGGAAATGGTTCAGAGTGAACATGGATTTACTCCTACTTATAGAGTGATTGAAGAGTCCGGTCCGGCTCATCAAAAGGTTTTCAAAGTCGGTCTATACGTTGGTGAAGAATTAAGGTCCAGCGGCACGGGGAATTCCAAACAAAACGCCGAATTGGTTGCTGCCGAGAAATTAGTCAGTAAACTTAAAGCAAAGAGTATAATTTAATTATCTGAACTATGTTTTTAAGAAAACTTGAACTTCAGGGCTTTAAGTCTTTTGCCGATAAAATAAGCCTTGATTTAAGCCATGGTATTACGGCTGTTGTCGGTCCTAATGGTTCCGGCAAATCCAATATTACCGATGCTTTAAGGTGGCTTTTGGGTGAAAGGGAAGCCAGGAACTTGAGAGGCGGCAAGGTGGAAGATTTGATTTTCGCCGGTACCAAAGACAGGCCGCGTATGGGCATGGCCCAAGCTTCGATGTATTTTGATAATTCTTCGGGCTTTTTTCCGGTTGATTATAAAGAAGTTTCCGTCTCGCGTCGTTTGTCGAGAGACGGTGAGTCGGAAATACTTTTAAACAAATCGGAAATACGTCTTAAAGACGTTATCGATTTTTTTGCCAAGTCCAGAATGGGAGCGAGGGGACTCTCTATTGTGAGCCAGGGAGAGAGCGATATTTTTATCAATTCTACCCCCTTGGAAAGGCGTGAAATGATTGAAGAAATTCTTGGTCTTAAAGAATATCAAATAAAAAAAGCGGAAGCTGTGAGAAGGCTCAAAAACACCGGTTTTAATTTGGAGAAAGCCAACGCCTTAATTGGTGAGCTCGCTCCTCACTTAAGGATGCTTAAGAAGCAAGTTTCCAGATACGAAGGTAGGGAGGAAATTGCCGGCGAATTGAATGAATTGGAAAACCGCTACTATGGAAGTCGTCTTAAGAAAATAAAAGATGCTTTATTGAAACTGCAACCCGCCCTAAAAGACGCTGAAAAAGAATTAAGCAAGCAGGAAGTGGTAACCAAAAAACTGGAAGCGGAAATAACCGATGTTAGAAACTCCGGACCGGAGACGGACGAAAAAATTAAAGTTATCCAAGAAAAGAGGAAAAATTCACTTGACCGTAAGTTTAATTTTCAAAAAGACCTGAATAGATTGGAAACTAGGCTTGAGCTTACCCAAAACTTACCCGATGTAAAAGAAGTCAATCTTTTGGCCGCCTTAAAGGATGTAAGAAATTTAGCTTATGCTTCGGTTGAAGAGGGAACCCTGGAAAGACTCAAGGACACTGTTTCTAAAATAGTGAGTTTGATAGACAACCTATTTTCTAAAGGCAATGACGCTTCGGGAGAGCTCAAAAAATCCATGGCAAAACTTGAAGCAGATATAAAACAAACCGATAAAGAACTTAAAGACCTTGATATTGCCGAGGCCGATTCAACTAAGCACATCCGACAGTTTAATGAGAAGTTTAAAGAAATCTTTATCGCTTTTGAATCCGAGAGAAATAAGCTGATTAAGTTAAAGGACGAGAAAAATTCTTTGGTTTTTGAAAGCGAAAAACTAGACATCAAATTAAAAGACTTATCGGTCCAAATCCTGGAAATTGGAAGAAAGGCATCCGATTTTGATGTTTGGTCCGGAGTACCCCTGGAAGACGAAGAGGTCGCGGTCAGAAGAATGTTTAGGTTAAGGGGAGAACTCTCGGCTATCGGTGAGATAGACCAGAATACTATTAAGGATTATAAAGAAACGGAAGAAAGGCATACATTTCTTGTGGATCAAGTTAGTGATTTGGAGAAAGCAGTTACTGACCTAAATAAGTTGATTGAGGACCTGGATTATAAGATACGACATGAATTTAATTCCGCCATAAGCCACATTAGTGAGGAGTTTAATAAATATATCAACGCTCTCTTCGGTGGTGGCAAGGCTAAACTCACCGTCGAAGAAGAAAAAGATGAGAGGGTATTAGATGTGGAGGTGGAAGGTCTAGAAGTCCAAGCTAACGAAAAAGTGGAGAGCGGAGTTTATATTGATGTAAGCTTCCCTAGGAAAAGATTAAAAGGCCTGGAAGTTTTGTCCGGTGGAGAGAAAGCCCTGGTTTCCATCGCGGCTCTATTCGCTTTAATTTCGGTTTCTCCACCACCGTTTCTGGTCTTGGACGAGATAGATGCCCCGCTTGATGAAATAAATGCCAGGCGTTTCGGCGAACTGCTTAAAAATTTCTCCAAGAAAACACAGTTTCTTATAGTCACTCATAATCGGGCAACCATGGAGGCGGCTGATGTCTTGTACGGCGTCACTATGTCTGCCGATGGAACTTCCCAGGTTTTATCCATAAAGCTGAATTAATTTTGAAAAATGAAACACCCCTGGCTTTATTACCAAGGGTGTTTGCTTTAACGGCTTTTAGGGGCCGTATTCCTTTAAGAACTCTTCTATGACAGTAAGTCTTTGCCATTCGTCTTCGGCATAAGCTGCCATTCTGAAAAGCGCTGTTTCCTTGGCATAAGAGGGGAGGATTCTTAATCTTCCGTTTTCACCGGGCGCTTGAATGCACGGAGCTTTTTGGTACACTCGGTACCAGTAATCAAAAGATTTAGAATCTTCTCCTACGCCAAAACCACAGAACTCTTCTGTAGAGTCTTTCTCACGTTTACTTTTATGTATCAACGTGGTATTTATTTGTAAGGAGCGGGCGACCTTTCCGGGTTTGGCCGCTCCTTTTTTATCTTAGAGCGACCACCCTGGCAGGTCGTTATTTGTATACAATTATTGTATAGATGTGTCAAATAGTATGCCTATTTAATTGACATAGAGTTCAATATATTGTATTAGTACTTATAGCTTCAGCTACTGGTCGAAGGCTTGAGGCATGTCCTTATTAATTAATTAATCTAAGGATTATGCCTCGGGCTCTCTGTGTACCAGAGCTTTACGGCTAGTCCTTTAACAAATTTATATGAAGCGATTATTACTACCGCTTCTAGCTGTAAGTCTATTTCTTGGCAGTCATCAGTTGGCCTTGGCTTCAGAAGAAGGCAAACCAATGAAAGGATTCGTACAGGTTATAGACGGATGTAGAGTTGTTAAATCGGGTTGTCTGAATATAAGACTTGGCCCAGGGACCGGCTTTAGAAAAGATGGTTCAATAAGAATTGGTTCCATCTTGAGGGTTGATAGAAAAATAACCAATAATGCCGGGGAAATCTGGTATAGAATCAAACAAGACGCGCCGCTCAGGTTCCCTGAACGTATTCACGGTACTTGGTACGTTTCCGGCGAATTTGTGAGATTCATTCCTGGTCCTGTGGAACCCAAGTCAAATCCTCTAAAAGTTATAAAAGTGGATCTATCCGAGCAAGTCATTAGGGCTTACACGGGTGACAAGTTGGAAAGGGAGGTGCTTGTGTCCACGGGAGTTAAGGGCACCGAAACGCCTACGGGAGAATTCACAATTCTTTGGAAGACTCCTTCGAGATATATGCAGGGACCATTACCCGGAATGAAAGATTCTTACGATCTACCGGGAGTACCTTGGGTAATGTACTTCACTAAAAGTGGAGCAGCGTTTCATGGGACTAACTGGCATAACAACTTCGGCAAGAAGCATTCGCATGGTTGTGTTAACCTGCCCGTTGATGAGTCTGAATGGCTTTATTATTGGGCAGCTCAAGGCACTAAAGTGGTAATAGAAGAGTGACGGAACGTGAAACGACGGGGGTAAACTGATAAGTATGTAACTGATACTAAAGTATCTAATTACATGTTTAAACTTTATTCCTTAGTTGGTTTCAAAAGACGTAAGGGTTGACCTTGCGTCTTTTTTGTCTTATCATTTTCCAAGTTATGTTAGCTATAAAACTTACAGGCATTGGCAAGAAACATCAGAGGTCTTTCCGGGTAGTGATACAGGAGAAGCGCTCTAAGCTGGGCGGCCAAGCAATAGAAGATTTAGGTTGGTACAATCCTCGTACCAATAAATTTGAGGTGAAAAACGAACGCGTGCTATATTGGTTAGGTGTTGGCGCGCAGCCGACTAAAACCGTTCAGGAGATTTTTAAAAAGGCTAAGATTAGCTCTAAAGGTCGAAAGTAAAGTACAGATAGAAAATGCCAGATTTTTCCGATCAGAAGTTTTTGGAATTCCTAGTGAAGTCCATTGTTGACCACCCGGATGATGTAAAGGTGGAGAGAAAAGTTGATGAAATGGGAGTTCTTTTAATGCTCAAAGTTAATGCTCAAGATATGGGTCAAATTATCGGCCGCGACGGCAATACCGCCAAAGCGATGCGTGCCCTCTTGAGGATTGTCGGCATTAAGAACAATGCCCGCGTCAATCTGAAGATAGAAGAACCGGAGGGCAGTCTTAGGAAAGAAACTCCTAAGATTACTAGCGCCGTTGATAAAGTTATTGACGATATAAAGGATATGTAATTCCTGGGCAATGCCCAGGAATTATCCCGAGCAACGTCGAGGGATAATCTTTATCGCAATGACAAATAAACCCCACTTTTATTAAGCGGGGTTTATTGTTCAATAAACTTCCAAATAAAACTTAAGCGGTCCATAATTAATAAAATGAAATTTGATATCATCACTTTGTTTCCGGAAGTCTGCGTTCCTTATTTTAAGGAATCTATTTTAGGCCGGGCGGTTAAAAATAAATTAATAGAAGTGAAAATCCATAATCTACGGGAGTATTCAAGGGATAAAAAGCATCAAAAAGTTGATGATAGGGCCTATGGCGGGGGACCGGGTATGGTTTTGCAAGCCCTGCCCGTTATTAGGGCGGTGGCCTCAGTTAAGAGTAAAAAGAAAATTAAGATCAAGGTAGTTGTTCTGTCCGCTAAGGGTAAAGAGTTTACCGATAAATTATCTTTGAGTTTTAGCAAATACGACCAATTAATTCTTGTTGCTGGGCACTACGAAGGCATAGACGAAAGGGTTATAAAAGTTCTTAAGACCTGCCTGCCGGCAGGCAGGGCGGAAGAGGTAAGTGTGGGGCAATATATCCTAAGTGGCGGCGAGCTTCCGGCTATGGTAATAGTGGATGCTGTCGCAAGGAAAATAAAAGGCGTTTTAGGCAAGTCCGAATCGCTTGAAGAACATAGGCTGGGAGCAGGCGTGCCGACCTATACCAGGCCCGAAACAATAAGCTATAAAGGCAAAAAGTATAGTGTTCCTAAAGTCCTCCTTTCCGGCCATCATAGGGACATAGAAAAGTGGAGACTTGAACATAAAAAGATTTAGTTATATATTATTCCCTGTAGTCCGCTCGCATACGGGCTATTAAATTGCAAGATATAAATAATGACAGAAGCAGAAAAGATATTAACCAGTAGCACGGCTCCCGAAGTAGTCGTGCCCAACCTAACCCCTGAAGAAGAGGCTGTTTTGAAAACGATGATGGAAGCCGGGCTTTTCTACGGCATGAGCCGGTCCAAAACCAATCCTAAAATTAAAGAGTATTTATCTACCACCAAATCCGGCATTGAAATAATCAACCTGATTGAAACGCTTAAATCTCTAAAAGCCGCCTCCCAGATTTTAAAAGACAAGGTTCGAGCCGGTGGCGTGCCTCTTATCGTAGGGACTACCCCCGCGGTAAAACCAGCCGTCAAAGCCCTAGCTCTTAAATTCGGTTACCCTTCCGTTACCGAAAGATGGCTAGGTGGAACTTTGACCAACTTCAAGACTATTTCTTCAAGGGTCCAATATCTTAAAAAGTTGAGAGTCGATAAAGAATCAGGCCGTTTGGATAAGTATACTAAGAAAGAAAGAGTGAATATCGACAGGGAAATGGAAAAACTGGAAAGGCTTTTTTCCGGTATCGACAATATGGATAAATTGCCTACGGTTGCCGTCATCTTCGACCTCAAGAATCACGAAACAGCAGCCCAAGAAGCTAAGAAGTCGAAAGTGACGAGTATCGCGATCTCTAACACCAACTGTGACCCCGATCTGGTGGATTATCCGATTATTTGCAACGACAGGAATATACAGAGTATCAATTTCATAGCTTCTTATTTTGAGGCCGCTATTACTGAAGGCAAAAGAGAAGCTCTTGCCGATGCCGCCAAAGCCGAAGTAAAAGCAGAGCTCAAAACTGAAGTTAAAAAGGAAGATGACAAAAGCTAGTGACGTTCAGAAATTAAGAGAAGTTACCGGAGCCGGAATAATGGATTGTAAGAAAGCTTTGGAAGACACTAAAGGCGACTTTGATAAAGCCACAACTTTAATCAGAGAAAGGGGACTGGTTAAGGCTGAGACAAAAAAAGAAAGAGCGGCCAATTCTGGTATTATCGAGTCTTATGTCCATAACGATAGAGTTGGGGTTTTGCTCGAGATACACTCAGAAACGGATTTCGTGGCCAAGTCAGATCCTTTTAGAGCCTTGTCTCACAATATAGCCATGCAAATAGCGGCTATGGATCCGGCTGATGTGGAAACACTCCTGAAGCAAGAGTTCATTAAAGATAGCAGTAGGAGTATCGAAGAGCTCATCAAAGAAGCTATTTCTAAAGTAGGGGAGAATATTAAAGTAGAAAAGTTTATTAGATACCAGGTATGATGGCTTACGACTTATTTATTGAGACGAGTCTGATGGTTTCATTGGGAATCATAGTTTATTTGGTAAGTTTGGCTGTCTCAAGAACTCCGGAACCAAGCGAAGTAAACACATTGGAAGTAAGGAAAAGTACCAGGAGGTTGGGAGCCCTTTTACCCCTGGATGAGATTGATGTAAGGCTGAGAGCCATAAAGGACAAAATATTAAGGCGGCTCAAGGTTGTGATTATGAAGTTTGATAACTTCTTAAGCAAGCGGTTGAATAATGGAGAAAAGAAGATATAATACCGTGGAGCGCAACCTTAAATAACTGCGCAGGTGGCAGAGCGGTCAATTGCACCAGACTGTAAATCTGGCGCCCCACGGGCTACGAAGGTTCGAATCCTTCCCTGCGCACCACAGTTCTAGAGCCAAGGCCACCTTAGCTCAGCGGCAGAGCAACTCTTTTGTAAAGAGAAGGTCCCCGGTTCAAATCCGGGAGGTGGCTCGCCCAGGTAGCTCAGTGGTAGAGCAACTCCATGGTAAGGAGTAGGTCGGAGGTTCAATCCCTCTTCTGGGCTCCAGAGTCAAAAGCAGATATATAAAAAATATGGCACAATCAAAAGTTTCGGATAATTTAATCAGGTTAAAATGCACCGTTTGCAGTCGGATGAATTACTACACTCACAAGAACAAGAAACAGGTGGAGCGTAAACTGGAATATAAGAAGTTTTGCGACTGGTGCCGCAAACATACACCTCATAAAGAGAACAAGCTTAGGTAATGGAAGACGCTCTCGTCGGAGAACTTATAGAGAGCGGCTATCTTAAGACACAAACACTTATTCAAGCCTTCCGGTCTGTAGATCGTTCGTATTTTGTTCCGGCTAGGTTTAAAGAGGAGGCTTACGTGAACGAACCGCTGCCCATTGGGTATGGACAAACTATTTCCCAGCCTTTAGTTGTGGCTTTTATGTTGGAGCAGTTGTCTCCAAAGCCGGGAGAAAAGATACTGGATATCGGTTCCGGAAGCGGCTGGCAAACAGCTCTTTTGGCTTATATTGTGGGAGAGAAAGGCAAAGTCGTAGCTATAGAGAGAATTGGTGAACTTATGAAAATTGCCAAAGAAAATATCTCAAAATATAACTTTATAAAGAAGGGTATAGTTGAGCTCATTGAAGGCAATGCTCTGAATGGTTATCCCAAGGAAGCTCCTTACGACAAAATCATTGCCGCGGCTTCCGGTGGAGAATTGCCTGAAGCTTGGAAAGAACAGCTTAAAGTAGGCGGCATAATCGTGGCCCCCGTAAAGCACAATATAGTTGTTGTTAAAAAATTTACTGATGAGAAGTTTAAAGAGACCAGTTACCCGGGCTTTAGTTTTGTCCCGCTAATAAAAAGCGAGGATTGACAATGTAGGACATCTACTATATTATTAACACAATATCCGCAGACAGCAGGCATCGCTAAAGCGAACTAAGTCCTGCCTAGGGCATCCTATTTTAACTGCGGGTAACGCGGTTTTTATTTTATAAACAATGGCAAAAACAAAAGAGCAAAAAGGTAAAGTCATAGAAAAGAATAGCGCCGATATAAAAAACGCGACTAATCTTATTTTTGCCGACTTTGGCGGCACCAAAACAGCTGACATAAGAACCCTTCGTTCTACTTTGAAAGGCCTCGACTCCAGAATGGAAGTTATCAAGAAAAGGCTTTTGAAGATAATTTTAAAAACCAAAGGCATAGATTTTGACCCGAAACAGTTTGCCGCTCAAGTCGGCACTATTTTTGTAAGGGGTGAAATTTCGGAAGTAGCTGGTCCGGTTTACAAGTTCTCTAAAGATAAAGAGAAGTTCAAAATGTTAGGTGGTATAGATTTGATTAAAGGGGAGAGTATTGATGGTGAATTCTTGAAACGGATTGGACAGCTACCGCCGCGCGAAGTTCTATTGGCTCAAGTTTTGGGAGGCATGGTTGCACCGTTAAGGGCATTCATGTGGATTATTCAAGAAAGGTCGAAGAAAATGAATAGTTAAATTAAAAATAAAATAAATTTATGAGTAAAGACGAAATGATTTCACAAATAGAAAAAATGACAGTAGTTGAATTAGCCGATTTGGTTAAGGCTATGGAAGAGAAGTTTGGCATTAGTGCCTCTGCTCCTATGGCCTCTGGTGGTGCTGTCGCAGGTGGGGCCGCCGAAGAAGTTAAAGACTCTTTTAACGTTGTCTTAAAAGCTTCCGGCGGGCAGAAGATAAGCGTCATTAAGGTTGTTAGAGAAGCGACTGGTTTAGGTTTAGCTGAATCTAAAGCCTTGGTAGACGGCGCCCCTAAGAATGTTAAAGAAGGCCTAAAGAAAGAAGAGGCCGAAGAACTTAAGGGTAAACTTGAAGCTGCCGGAGCTACAGTTGAGCTACAGTAGATTTAAATCAGTTACCGAGTGAAAAGATGCCCGATTGAAAAGGGCGTCTTTTTATTCTAAGTTATATTTATAAGCGCCTTTAGCTCAGTACGAAAGTTATTCGTATCTATCGGTGGGCGCTTAGCTCAGTGGTAGAGCGCTATCTTCACACGATAGAGGCCAGAGGTTCGATACCTCTAGCGCCCACCGATAGATTGGTAGAGCGTCCCGCAGTCCTGCCTGCCGGTAGGCAGGACTGCGGGAAGGCCGGAAGCTTGTCCCGCTGTAGTCCTGAGCCCCTCGGTCCTGAGCTCGGGGTCGAAGGACTTGTCGAAGGACGAAGGAGGATTCGATCCTTCAGAGGGCGCACAAAAATAAATAATATTGAAGTTGTGATATTATTAAGTTAACTTCATCATTAATGACAATACAGAAGATTTACATTGGCGGCTGGTTCCAACGAACTACACTTCACTTAACTGAAACTTGGGATTTCTTGAAACACGGAAAGTCTAATTTAGA
>MHJB01000011.1:27090-36929 GCA_001817805.1 Candidatus Colwellbacteria bacterium RIFCSPLOWO2_12_FULL_43_11
TATATATTCGCAAAAACCAATAAAGAAATCAATTACCGGATATATGAGGATGGACTGATAATTTTGGAAAAAGAGTTTAGTTCCCTAAAGAACGACTTTGAATCAATTAAGGATTATTACGATAATAAACTCTCAAAGGCTCTTTCTTTGATTTTTAGTAAGGGTGCGCCTGTTCCGAAAGAACTGGCAAATATTAAGACTATTCTGCCATATATCGTTACCGTTACTGATGCTACAAAAAAGGAAGCGGAGAAGGTATTTAAAGATTTTTCCGAGGATGTATATTCTGTACTGTCTACCAAAAAGATAGAAGTATATAGAAGCCCTGGGATAATCCTAATAAACAATTTAAAGGATGAAAATCTGACCAGAGGAATCATTGAATCACAAATATTTTTTAGGGAGTTTAAGTCCCAACTTCACAGGTATCTGGCGATTCACCGAATACTATGGGAGAAAATCAAAACCATTAAGGAACGAGGCGAAATAAGGGGAACCGACATAGACTCATTAAGAAACGAGTTGTCTGTTTACCAAAAAACAATCAATCTAATCGGCGCAAGGATTGATCAAATGCCTGCCTATGTGAAGACACGACAGAAAATTACCGATATAGAAAAAATTGATGACTATCTACAGCCATTATTTCAATTTAAGTTTGAGACGCTATTGGATACCCATGAATACATCAAGCATCTCTGGGGGATGACTAAAAACTATCTTACTTCCGCTATAGAGATTTTTTCCGAACTCCAAGCAAAAAGCACAAAAAACACTATTTCGTCTTTGCAACTCATTACAACGATTGGGGTTGTAGCCGGAATTTTGGGCTATCTTGGCAAAGATACATTACCCAAGTTCACATCAATAGGGCTGATTTACTTTTCTTTATTGATGGCGATGACTTGGATTATCAATAGTATTGTTTCCAAGTTCTTCAAAAATAAAAAATACAATATTGAGGCGCAAGATATAAAAAAGATATAAATTAACTGATATTCAATTCTTTGCAATTGTGAATAACTTTTAACCCAAACCAAATCTAGGCCTTTAAATCTATACGTTTTACCCCACTTCCAGGTGGGGTTTGCGTTTGTGGAGTAGTGGCATATACTTAATGAGAAGTGGGGAAATGTGGATAAGTATGTGGATAACTACCCATTTCTGTGGATAACTAAAAGAAACTAATGTTTATCGGAGAATTCAGACATAATTTAGACGCTAAGGGCAGGATCGCGCTCCCGGCCAAATTCAGAGCCAAACTCTCTGGTGGGGCCATTATCACAAGGGGATTGGATCACTGCCTTTTTGTTTTCACTGCCAAAGATTGGGAAGCTCTAGCCCAGAAACTTGTTGCCTTACCTTTGGCTCAGGCTAACTCCCGTGCCTTCGTTCGTTTGATGCTATCGGGAGCAACTGACGTTGAATTGGATTCGCAGGGAAGAATCTTAATTCCTGATTATTTGAGAAAATATGCCGGTTTGGGGAAAGATGCAATTGTAGCCGGACTTTATAACCGAATGGAAGTCTGGGATACGAAAGTATGGAGTGAGTATAAAGCGAAGACAGAAAGTCAGTCAGAGGAGATTGCAGAAAAGTTAGGGGAGTTGGGTATCTGATGAGCCATACGCCCGTTCTTTTAAATAAGGTTTTAGAAGTATTGTCGCCGGAACCAGGAAGTTTTGTTATAGACGGAACGGTAGACGGCGGGGGGCACGCGGAAAAAATCATAAAGGCTATAGGACCTAAGGGAACTTTTCTTGGTTTGGATTTGGACAACGAGTTACTGGAAAAAACTCGTGCGAGATTCAAAGAGGCCAAGGCAAAAGTGATTCTTATAAATGACAACTACGCCAATCTACCTAATATCTTAAAAGATAGACATTTAGGTAAGGCCAACGGTTTGTTATTGGATTTAGGATTCTCTTCCGAGCAGTTAGAGGACAGTGGCCGGGGCTTTAGCTTTACCAGAAATGAGCCGCTCTTGATGAATTATAAAAGTAGCGGGGTAACGGCAGCTGAAGTGGTGAACGGCTTGGAAGAAAAGAAGCTGGCTGAAATATTTTGGCTTTACGGAGAAGAGAGATTCTCCAGGCAAATTGCCAAGCATATTATCGAAGCCAGACGGCATAAAAAGATTATTACTACTTTCGACCTGGTAGAAATAATAAAGAACGCCGTGCCCAAATTTTATGAGCATGGGCGGCTTCATCCGGCTACAAGGGTTTTCCAGGCTTTGCGTATTTATGTAAATCAAGAACTCAGTAACCTGGAAGAAATTTTAAAAAACTTAACCAATATTCTAAAGCCGGATGCCGTAGTCGCTATAATCTCTTTCCATTCCCTGGAAGATCGTTTGGTTAAAAATTATTTTAAAGAAATGGATAAGGAGGGAACCATAAAAATTATCACCAAGAAACCGATAGTTGCCGGGGTAGATGAAGTAAGGCTAAATCCCAGAAGCCGCTCTGCCAAACTTCGGGCGGGGATAATAAAAATACACAAATACTAAAATGACAGTCATACAACCGAATAAAATTAAAAGTTTAACTCACCTAATATTTATCTTCGGTTTTATTCTGGTCTTTATGGCTTCTCTATCCGTGGTCTTCTATTCCAGGACCGTGAGCTTGAGACACGATATGGCGACAGCTCAAAAAGAGATAGATGACATGAAGGTCAAAAATGCCGAACTCAAGAACTCTTTTTATTCTTTGGTTGATTCGGGTGAACTGGAGAAATTAGCGACTGAAAAGGGCTTAATTAATGATAAAAATCCACAATGGGAGTTCGCCTCACAGTACTAGTTGGGCTCGTGAGCCTGCTTTATGGGGCATTAGTTTTCAAGCTTTACGACGTTCAGGTCCAAAATGGAGAAGCTTATAAAGCCCAAGCTTTTTCCCAGCATGTTTTAGCAGGACTCTTAGACCCCGTGAGGGGGAATATTTATTTTACCGATAGAAGCGGCAATTCTATCCCGGCTGCCATCAGTAAGGAGTATCCGACTATTTACGTTAATCCCAAAGAAGTCGGAGATGATAAGCCAAGGGTTGTAGAAATTTTGAATGCCTTAGGAGTAATAGAAGAAGATGAGATTGAATTCATCCTGGCTAAGAAAAACGATTTATATGAGTCAATAGTTAAACGGGCAACCGACGAACAGGTTAGTATGGTCACCGAAAGTAATATAAAAGCTGTGGATGTAGATTATAAACGTTCCCGTCTTTACCCCCTGGCGACAATCGCTTCTCATATTTTGGGTTTTGTATCGGCCGATGAAGATGTTGGCGGGGCTTACGGGATTGAATCGGAATATCAGGATAGATTGAGGGGTCAGACGGGAGTTTCAAGCGGAGATAAAGTAGTAAGCCGGGCCGAAACGGGCAAGGACCTGGATTTAACGATTGATTTAAATATCCAGCGGGAAGCGGAAAAAATACTGGGCAACTTAGTTGAAAAGTATAAAGCGGAACAAGGTTTGGTTATAGTTCAAAATCCCAAGACCGGTGCTATTCTTACTATGGCTGCTACTCCAAATTTCGACCCCAATACTTATAACGAATTCAGTATAAGCACTTTCTTAAATCCGAATGTGGAATCTGTTTACGAGCCGGGATCAATTTTTAAAATGATAACTATGGCCTCTGCCTTGGACGCCGGTAAAATTACGCCGGAGACAACCTACAACGACACGGGCAGTCTTGTTTTAAACGGCAAAACCATAAGAAATTGGGACCTGAAGGCTCACGGAGTTATGACTATGACTCAAGTCATAGAAAAATCATTAAACACCGGAGCGGCTTTTGCCGAGCGTGCCTTAGGCCCTGAAGATTTTTATGATTACTTGGTTAAATTTGGCCTCAAAGACAAAACCGGTATTGATCTACCCGGAGAAGTGGTTGGTAGTTTAAGGCCGCTAGAAGTCGATAAAAGAGATGTAAACTTTGCCACCGCTTCTTTCGGGCAGGGCATTTCCGTTACTCCCATTGGATTATTAAGGGCGATGTCTGCCATCGCTAATCATGGGGTTATGATGAAGCCTTATTTAAATGCGGAGAAAGACCCCGAAGAGGTAGGGCGGATAATTTCTGAAGATGCTAGCCGTAAAACGGTTGGTATGATGGTTAATGCGGTGAATATTGCCCAGATAGCTAAAATTCAAAATTATAACGTAGCCGGTAAGACTGGGACTGCTCAAATACCCGCCCGGGGCGGTTATACTGATGACGTGATTAATACTTATGTGGGCTTTGCCCCGGCTTACAATCCTAAATTTATAATTCTTATCAGGATGGATAAGCCGGCTGGAGCTCCCTTAGCCGGACTTACAGTTGTGCCGGCCTTTCGTGATTTAGCTCAGTTTATTTTAAACTACTATAACGTACCACCCGATAATTTATAATGAGACAATTAGTTATCAAAAAACTTGAGGTCCTATTAAAGCTCCTGGCTCGATTGACCCTAAGAAAATATAAACCATTTGTAATAGGCGTAACCGGGAGCGTTGGTAAGACTTCCGCCAAAAGCGCCATCTTCACTGTTTTAAAAACAACCGTAACTACTCGTATGGCGGGAGGAAACTTAAATAACGAATTGGGTATGCCTTTGGCTATTTTGGGAGATTACGAGACTTCCGGTGGGCCTCTTTTTTGGCTGAGGGTAATATTAAAATCTTTTCGGGCTTTAGTTTGGAAAAGTAACTACCCTAAAGTTTTAGTCCTAGAGTATGCGGCAGATCGTCCAGGGGATATGGACTATCTTTTAAGCATTGTTAAACCCAATGTGGCTATAGTAACAGCGGTGGGTAATTTGCCGGTTCATGTGGAATTTTACAGCGGTCCGGAGGCTGTTGCTAAAGAAAAATCAAAACTGGTCAAATCTTTAGCTGTTGATGGCGTTGCCGTATTGAATATTGATGACCCCTTCGTTTCTGAGATGAAAAGTTTATCTAAGGGTAAAATTATGACTTACGGCTTTAGCGACGGGGCTAATCTGAAAATCACTAATTTTATCAACAGGAGTGAATTCGGCAAACCTCTGGGAATTTCCTTCAAACTGGAAACACCGGATAACTTTGTGCCGGTTAAAATAGAAGAAATCTTCGGTAAGTCTCAGGCTTACGCGGCAGCCTCTGCTGCTGCTTGCGGTTTGATTAAGGGGATAAATTTGGTTAAAATCTCGGAAGCTCTTGGACAATATAAAGGCGAGCCTGGTAGGTGTAAGCTTGTTAACGGGGTTAAAAACACATCTATAATAGATGATACTTATAACTCATCTCCACTGGCCACTGAAGCAGCTTTGGAAATTATGCGAGATCTCTCTGCCCCGAGAAAAGTTGCCGTCTTGGGCGATATGGCGGAACTTGGTAAATATTCCACTTACGCTCACGAAGAAATCGGCCGGCAGATTCCGGGAACAGCTAACGTGCTAATAACAGTAGGTGATAAAGCTAAGTTCATTGCCGAAGGAGCAATGAAGGCAGGTTTCACTAAAAAGAATATTTATAGTTTAAGCGACGCGGAGGAAGCTAAAAACAAAATCCAGGATATATTAGAGAGCCGCGACTTAGTGCTCGTTAAAGGTTCGCAGTCTATGAGAATGGAGAAAATTGTTTTGGAGATCATGGCCGAGCCCGACAAAGCGAGCGGTCTTCTCGTGAGACAATATGGTAAGTGGCTTAAAAGTTAATGGCCTCATCGTCTAACGGCTAGGACGTAACCTTCTCAAGGTTAAAATCGGAGTTCGATTCTCCGTGGGGCTGCATTACTTATGTTTAAGGTTAATATCATTTTCGGTCTAAGTTTACTGCTGGCTCTTTTAGGGGCTCTTATTAGTTTCACCGGTCTATACGGCGTAGACGGGCCTTTTATTATCCACTTCAATAGTTTGGGGATGGCTGACCTTATCGGCGGGAGGGAATTTCTAAATAATGTTATTTTCATAGGCCTGACAATTCTCATTGTCAACTTCGTTCTGGCCCGGCGCCTTTACGGTAAGCATGCCACGTTAGCCTATATTCTTTCTTGGGGCTCTCTTTTTGTAAGCCTATCGGTACTACTCACGGCTTACTTGATTTCAAGAGTCAATTAGTTTAGTATAAACCCCGATGTTTGCAGTGATTGAGACTGGCGGAAAGCAATATAAAGTTTCTGCCGGTGATAAAATTAAAGTTGAAAAATTGGAAGCCGAAGCCGGCGCCAGTTTCGTTTTTGATAAGGTATTATTGGTAGGCGATGAAAATAGTATTAAGCTTGGCCGACCATATTTAAGTGGAGCTAAAGTTGAAGCGAAAATAATAAAAAACGCCCGTGATCGCAAGAAAATTGTTTTTAAATATCACTCCAAAACAAGATATAGAAAAAAGAAAGGACACAGGCAACACTTCACTGAAGCGGAAATAACTAAAATAAGCGGCTAAATATTTAGCCGCTTATTTTTCTTATAGGAAAGATATCTCCCGTTTCCGCATTATACACCTGCGCCATCTCCGGCCTTCTCTTATAAGGCTGTTTCTAATTTTGACGCATAGCCTTTCTTTATCCGGCAATTCTACTTCAGCCGAATAATGATGGCCATTTTTTACTTTGCCGTTTTTGCGTTGGGACATAATGTTATTTTATTAACGAACAGATTAATTATTACAATTCGACCTTAAAACGGATTTTGCCATAAAAATACCCTCGGGTCAAACTAACAAGGCCTGTGCTATAATTCTTCTGATGTTTTTCTATAATGTTTTATCCGGAAAGACCGAGAAATTTAAACCCACGAAAGGGAAGCTGGTTCGTTTCTACACTTGCGGGCCGACTGTTTATGACTACGCCCATGTAGGTAATCTACGTACTTTTATTTTTGAAGATCTCTTAAGGCGATCTTTACGTCACGAGGGTTACAAAGTATTCCAAGTGATGAATTTAACCGATGTGGACGATAAGATTATTAAACGAGCCAAAGCCGAGGGGAAAACGATTAAATCCATCGGCAGTAAATATACCTCATCTTTCTTCGCGGATATTAAAAAACTGAACATTGAGAAAGCCGAAGTTTATCCCAAGGCCACCGCTCACATAAAAGAAATGCTTTCTTTGATAGCGGTGCTCGTAAAAAAGAACTTCGCTTATAAAGGCAAGGACAACTCAATCTATTTTGATATTTCCAAGTTTAAAAATTATGGCAAATTATCCCGATTAAGTAAGAGGCAGATTAAAGTCGGAGCAACTGTCTTGGCGGATGAATACAATAAAGTAGAAGCGCAAGATTTTGTTTTATGGAAAGCTAAAAAAGAAGGGGAACCTTCTTGGCCAAGTAAATTTGGGGCGGGACGCCCCGGGTGGCACATAGAATGTTCCGCCATGAGCATGAAATACTTAGGTAAAACATTTGATATTCATACCGGAGCGGTGGACCTGATTTTTCCTCATCATGAGAATGAAATTGCCCAATCGGAGGCTGCGACCGGCAAAAAGTTTTCGCTTGTTTGGCTTGAAGGCGAGCATATTTTGATTAACGGAGAAAAAATGTCCAAGTCCTTAAAAAACTTCTTTACTTTGCGTGACTTGGAAGCTAAAAATTTAGACCCACTAAGTTTTAGATATCTGGTTCTAGGCACTCATTATCGCAAGAAGTTAAACTTTAGCTGGAAGAGCCTGATCTCAGCCGAAAACGCTTTAAATAATTTAAGGGTCGAGGTCAGGGAAATAAAAGCCCGGAAAGATACGGCTAAGGCAGATGACAAGAAGTTAGTGTCTAACTACAACAACAGGTTTAACCTGGCTCTGGGAGACGATTTAAACGTTCCCAAGGCCTTGGGTATTCTTTGGGAGGTGGTGAAAGATAAAAAGATAAGTAATGACGGTAAACTGGGGCTAATCTACGACTTTGACGGCGTTTTCGGTTTAAGCCTTAAGTCTTTAAGGGGAAATAAATCGGTTGTACCTCCGCATGTCAGAAAATTAGTGGTGGCAAGAGAGAGATTAAGAACTAATAAACAGTTTATCCAAGCTGACGCTTTAAGGAAGGAGATAGAAAAATTAGGATATAAAGTAGAGGACAAAGCAAGCGGCCCTCTTATTACTCCCATAAATAATGCCTAAACCAAAAGACTTAAAGTTACCGCCGCAGGACACGGATGCCGAACAGTCCGTCTTGGGAGCCTTGATGATAGATAAGGACTCTATTTTTTCTGTTGCCGACGTGCTCATACCGTCGGACTTTTATAAAAAATCACACAGTTTAATTTATGAGGCCATACTAAAACTTTGGGGTGGTCACGAGCCGATAGATATTTTGAGCGTCACAGCCGAACTTAGGCGCAATGAAACCTTGAAAGAAGTCGGCGGCTCATCTTATCTTACCGAGCTTATTAATTCAGTACCGACTTCTTCGCATATTTCTCACTATGCGAAAGTTGTCAAAGAAAAAAGGATTTTAAGGGAGCTTATTGGCGCCTCCGCCGAAATCGCGGAGAGCGCTTTCCATCCCGAAGACGATTTGGAAAGTATCTTGGATTTGGTTGAACAAAAAATATTTTCTATTTCCCAGCAGGGTACTCTGAAAAATTTTGTCGCCATTAAAGAGGAACTTAAAGGAGCCTACGAGAGAATTGAGAAGCTTCACCATGGGGAAGGCGGCAGATTGAGGGGAGTTCCCACCGGCTTTCAGGAGCTGGATAATATTTTATCGGGACTTCAGAAGTCGGACCTAATTATAGTTGGCGCCAGACCTTCATACGGTAAAACCGCTTTCGTTCTCGACATTGCGAGAAACGCCGCCATAAGGCACGGCCAAACAGTGGGCATCTTCTCTCTTGAAATGAGCCGGGAACAAGTGGTTGACCGCTTGGTTGCCTCGGAAGCTCAGGTGGAGCTGTGGAAGCTTCTGACCGGCAGAATCAAAGATGAGGGGGATTTTAGCCAGGTTCAAGCGGCTTTTGACAGATTATCCAGTGCTCCTTTATTTATAGACGACACTCCATCGCCCAATATAATCCAGATGCGTTCTATGGCGAGACGTTTACAATCGGAACATAAGTCTTTGGGTTTGATTGTCGTAGACTATTTACAGTTAATTCAGCCCAGAACCAATTATGAGTCTGTTGTTCAACAAGTCACGGAAATCTCGAGAGGATTAAAGGCACTGGGCCGGGAGTTAAAGGTGCCGATTTTGGCCGTGTCTCAGTTATCCAGGGCCGTTGACCAGAGAGAGAATAGAATGCCGCGACTATCGGACTTAAGAGAGTCCGGTTCCATAGAACAAGACGCCGATGTTGTTATTCTTCTCTACCCCAAAGACATTAGCAAAGAAGTATCCGCCCAAGATGCCAACATTGTGGAGATTATGATAGCTAAACACAGAAACGGTCCAACCGGCAGTGTTCCGTTATATTTTGATAAACAAAAAGTTAGTTTTTTCAGCATAGAGAAACGAGATGAAAATTCCAATAGCCATTAAGAGATTTGTCGATATTTTCTCCGAGCTTCCTGGCATAGGTCCGAGGCAGGCAGTGAGGTTGGCTTTTTATTTCATTCATCAAGGGTTGGCTTTCCAAAATGAAGCGGGCAAGGCCATAAGCGACCTGAAGAAAATAAAAGTTTGCCGGGACTGTTTTTATATTCATGAAAATGCCGGCGGGTTGTGTGATATCTGCGGTGACGCTGCGAGAAACAAAAAGATTATCGCGGTTGTGGAAAAACAAACGGATTTGCTCTCCCTAGAAAGCACCGGCAGATTCAAGGGGCGATATTTGGTTTTGGGAGACTTGGGTAAAAACGGCTTTATGGAGGGGCAGCAGAAGTTGAGGATACAAAGTCTTAAAACCTGGATTAAAGATAATCTGGGCG
>MHJB01000011.1:37004-38171 GCA_001817805.1 Candidatus Colwellbacteria bacterium RIFCSPLOWO2_12_FULL_43_11
AATTTAGTGATGTAGCTCTTAAAATCAGCAAGCTGGGCCGTGGTATACCTACGGGAGGTGAAATAGAGTTTGCCGATGAAGATACTTTAAGCAGTGCCTTAGAAAGAAGGTCTTGAACTTTTATGTAATAGACGAAAACTTTGAGCGTATTCACAAAAAGCAGAGTTCGAGCTCCCTTGACAGTGACAACGCTTTTAAATTAATTTACTAGCGGATTTATTGAATTTTTATGCAAGAACAAGAGAAAGAAAAAAACGAGAAAGGAGAAGAAAAGAAGCTTTTGGATGGAATTGATGACATCAACTCCATCAAAGAAGACCTGGACAGGGTTTCTAAGGAAAGAGATGAGTACTTGGACGGGTGGCGCAGGAGTAAAGCCGACCTTCTGAACTATAAAAAAGAAGAGCTTAGGCGGCTTGAGGAAATGGCCAAGTATGGTAACGAAGAGGTTATCCGCGACCTAATTTCGGTGTTGGATAGTTTCGAGTTGGCCATCGGTACCCTTGAAAAATCAGAGAGCAGAGTAGAAAAGGGTGTTTATATGATTAAAGCCCAGCTGGAGGACATTTTAAGAAGGCGGGGACTTAATAAGATTAAGGTAGCTGTTAACGATAAATTTGACCCGAGCTATCACGAAGCGGTAGGCTCACTTGAAGGCGATGGCGAGCCTGGTAACATTGCCGATGAAATAGAGGTCGGATACATACTGTATAATAAGGTCTTGCGACCAAGTAGAGTAAGGTTATTTAAATAAAAAATACAAAAAATTATGAGTAGAATTTTAGGCATAGATTTAGGCACAACCAATTCTGCGGTGGCAGTAGTCACGGGCGGTGAACCCCATATTTTGGAAAACGCCGAAGGTGGAAGAACAACGCCATCAATAGTTGCTGTCTCCAAGTCGGGTGAGCGGCTAGCGGGCCTCTTGGCTAAAAGGCAGGCTATAACAAATCCTCAGAACACTATTTTTTCCGTAAAGCGTCTGATTGGTCGGAAGTTTGCCGATGAAGAAGTTCAGCGTGATAAAAAAACCTTGCCTTATGAACTGAGGGAAGCAGCGGACAAGGGTGTTGAAATTAAAGTGGGCGATAAATGGCACAAGCCCGAAGAAATTTCGGCTATGGTTTTGGCCAAACTAAAGGCCGATGCCGAAGCCAAGCTTGGTGA
>MHJB01000012.1 GCA_001817805.1 Candidatus Colwellbacteria bacterium RIFCSPLOWO2_12_FULL_43_11
ACTTCGCTTACATACAACATAGATTTGACTGATATTAAGCAGGGTGATTACGAAGCCGTGCTTTCTGGCTTGAGAGAGGTGGTTGAAAAGAGAGTCAATCTTTATGGAGTAACCGAACCCAAAGTTGCTATAGCCCAAAAAGGCAACTCTTACGAGCTTATTGTTGATTTGGCTGGTGTTAAGGATTTAAAAGATGCCGTGAGTCAAATCGGTGAAACTCCCAGACTGGATTTCAGAGAAGTTATTCAGGAAGGTGAAAATGTGTCTTTTATAAAATCGGAACTTACCGGTAGATATATTAGCGGAGCATCCCTGACTTTTGATAATTTAAATAAACCGATAGTCACTCTGGAATTTAATAGCGATGGAGCCAAAATCTTTGAAGACTTGACCGGTAGGAATATTGGAAAGCCATTGGCAATATTCATTGATGACCAGTTATCCGATGCTCCCAGGGTTAACGAAAAAATTTCCGGGGGTAAGGCAACTATTTCCGGAGGCGGAGATGGTTTCAAGATTGATGAAGCCAGATCTCTCGTGCAAAGATTAAATGCCGGGGCTCTTTCTGCGCCCATCACTTTATCCAATCAAAGGACAGTTAGCGCGACAGCTGCCCAAGACGCTTTGAAAAAAATAATTACAGCGGGGGTTATATCCATGATTCTGGTAACTTTGTTTATGCTCTTTTATTACAGATTACTGGGATTTTTCGCTGTTATGGCATTAATCATGTACACGGCTTTAACCTTAGCTATATTCAAATCAGGGCTTTTCGGTCTTATACCGTCTTTCACCATGACCTTATCTGGTATAGCTGGTTTTATCCTTTCTATCGGCATGGCGGTTGATGCTAATATTCTGATATTCGAGAGAGCTAAAGAAGAGATGAAAAAAGGCCTAACTAAAGCTGCTGCCGTTGAAGAGGGATTTAAAAGAGCCTGGTTATCTATTAGAGATTCGAATGTAAGCACGATAATAACCGCTACGATTCTTTACTTTTTCACCTCCAGTTTCGTCCAGGGATTCGCTCTCACTTTAGGCCTTGGCGTTTTGGTAAGCATGTTTTCGGCCATATACGTCACGAGAACTATCTTAAGAATATTCATAAGACACTAAAATGATTAACGTTATAGGAAATAAAAAAATATTTTTAGGTATTGCCCTGGTATTGGTTTTAGCTTCGCTGGTGAGTATATTTTATTTCGGCTTCCGTTTGGGTGTTGATTTCACCGGCGGAAGTTTGTGGCAGTTAAAAGTACCCGGAACCGACGCGCAAAGCTTGGAAAACTTTTTTGAATCGGACCTTAAACTTGATGTTCATGGCACTTCCTTCGATAGAAGCACGGAAACTTACGCTCTGACTTTAAACGAGATATCTGATTCGGATAGGCAATCTTACTTCGAAAAAATAAAAACCAAATTTAACGGTGCCGATGATTTGGATTTCTGGCATGTAACCCCGTCTGTTTCTAAAGAACTTAGGAATAAGTCCATCACCGCGGTAGTTCTTGTGATGGTCGTAATATCTCTTTACATTGCTTTTGTATTTAGAAAAGTATCGCGGCCGGTTAGTTCTTGGAAATATGGCATCATCACTCTTATAACCCTGATGCACGATGTGATAATCCCGGCGGGCATGTTCGCTATCCTGGGACATTTCGTTGGCGTAACGGCGGATACCAACTTTATGGTGGCCTTACTGGTCGTCATGGGTTTTTCGGTACATGACACCATCGTGGTTTTTGATAGAATTAGAGAGAACCTTATGAAGTCACGGCAAATCAACTTTGATTTGGATGAGATAGTTAATCGCAGCGTTAACGAAACCTTCGCCAGGTCTGTCAATACTTCTTTAACCTTATTGCTTGTGCTTTTGGGCTTATATTTCTGGGGTCCGGCAGGCTTACAATACTTCGTTCTCACAATGCTCGTTGGCACTATGGTAGGCACGTACTCTTCTATTTTCGTAGCCAGCCCCTTACTTGTTTTAAGCCATAAACTGTCGGTTTCGGCTCGTAAATAAATTTGACTTAATACTCAAAATATTGTATTCTAATAAAATGCTAGGCACCCCATTAAAGCTAAGAAAAGTAATAGATAGGTCTATTGAACAACTAGATGACAGGTCGGCCAAAATCCTAATAAGCCGCTACGGTCTTTACGGCGAAGAAGTTAAAACTTTAGCCTCTTTAGGCGATATTTATAATCTAACCAGGGAGAGAGTAAGACAGATTGAGGACTATTCAATTAACTCCCTGAAAGAAACCATAGATCAGGAAGAAGCGAGGCTTATTCTGGAGCTTATTCATAATTATTTGAACAAAATCGGCAATATCAGAAGGGAAGAGCTTTTGGTAAGCGACCTAAGAACCCTTTTTGGCGTAAAATATGGAGAGTCTATTTTTGGTAGCGAATTGGAGCTATTGGCTAAAGTTATGGGTGAGCCCGAAATAGTTGATGGAGACGAAGAGTGGCACAATGTTTGGCATAATGACAAAAAGGCATATCGTTTGGCAGGTTCTGTTATAGAATACCTTCTGAAGTTTAAAGACCAGGATTTCCAGAGGTTTTTAGAATCGGCTATATCCAAGTTCGACTTGCCAGAAACTATTATTATCAACTATCTGTCGGCTTCCAAACACTTTGGCGTTGGTCCTTTGGGAGATTTGGGCTCAAGGCATTGGCCTCACGTACATCCTAAAACAGTAAGAGATAAAAGCTTCTTAATCTTAAGAAAAAGCGGAGCCCCACTTCACTTTAAAGAGATTGCCAACTTAGTTAATAAACTGGATAAGAAAAAAGCTCACCCGGCAACCGTTCATAACGAACTGATTAAAGATCCAAGATTCGTTTTGGTTGGTCGGGGGACTTACTCCCTTAAAGAGCATCTTAAGAGTTAATGATTCTTGACACTTTAACAACCATAGCCGTGGCCATGGAAGGGTGGGGCGGTTATTTTGTCTTTTTTATTTCTCTCTACGTTCTAATAGTCCTGGGCAAGGATTTGTGGCTTTTGAGACTAAGGGAGAAAACAATGGCTGGTATGAAATGGGTTACGTTGGAAATAAAAATTCCCAAAGAAAATCTTAAATCTCCCAAGGCTATGGAACAGGTTTTTGCGAGTCTCCATGCTACTTACAGCTTCGGCTTTAAACCAATAGATAAGTGGTGGTATGGAAAGATTGAGGATTGGATGTCCTTGGAGATGGTTGGTTTCTCTCATAGCATGCATTTTTATGCCTACATTCAAGAGAAATACAGAAACCTGGTTGAGTCGGCCTTCTTTTCTCAATATCCCGGAGCCGAGCTTCACGTTATCGAAGATTACACGGCAAAATTCGGCAATGATTTGCCCAATGACACCTACGATATATTCGGAACAGATCTTACTTTAGGCAAAGACGATTACTTTCCGATAAAAACTTATCTTTTTTTTGAAGAAAATATAGAAGAAAGAAGGTTGGATCCGATTGCGACTATCTCGGAAGTCATGTCCGGACTGAAAGACGATGAAATGCTTTGGCTGCAACTCTTAGTGAGACCCACGGGAGACAGTCTTAGAGAAAAGGCCCAAGAGTTTATCGATAAAACTTTAGGTAGGGAGAAGAAAAAGGCCCCGGGTTTCAGAGATGTGATTGTGGAATTTTTCGCCAATTTAATTAATGCTCCGGTTCAGTATCCCAATTGGGGTAAGGGCGGGGGAGATGAGAAACCAAAAGAGCAGAAAAGACTTTCCCCCGGTGAGCAGGATATTTTAAAGGCTGTTGATAATAAACTATCCAAATTGTCTTTCGAATCGCTTTTAAGATTTATTTACATAGATAAAAGAGATTCTTTCACCGGGGCTAACGTGCCGGCCGTTATGGGAGCCTTAAGACAATTTAGTACGCAGAACTTAAATGCCCTTAGGCCCAATATGGCGACTCTCACCGTACCCAGAGCGGTAGGCAGATTTTTTAGGAAGCCCAGATTACTTAAAAGGAAGAGGAAACTTTTTCAAAATTACATTAAAAGAGATATGCCCATGGTTCCTAAGTGGCCATTTAGCCTTTATTTAAAAACATCTGTCTTTTCGGTTGAAGAACTGGCTACTTTGTACCATCCGCCGATTACTTACGTTGGTGCTCCAAACTTGGAGCCGTTGGAAGCTAAGAAGGGTAGCGCTCCGTCAAATCTACCTATAGTAGAATAATAAAATGGATGAAATTGTAACGCCCTTGGGGCAGACAAATTTTAGAAATAAAGAAGTTAAGTTCGGCATTAAAACAAACGACCGCCGCAGGCATCTTTATGTAATCGGAAAAACCGGAAGCGGCAAGACGACCATGATGGAAAATATGGTGATTGAGGATATCTTAGCCGGCCGCGGAGTTGGCTTGGTTGACCCCCACGGTGATTTCGCGGAAAAAATATTACACTTTATTCCCGAAAACAGAATAGACGACGTCATTTATTTCAATCCGGGCGACATCAACTACCCTATGGGTTTTAACCCTTTGGAAAAAGTTGGCGATGAATATCGTCATATTGTGGCCTCAGGGCTAATGGGAGTATTCAAGAAAATTTGGCCTGATGTTTGGTCCGCCAGAATGGAATATATTCTGAATAATTCGCTTTTATCGTTACTTGAATATCCCGGCTCGACTCTATTGGGGACTATGAGACTCTTAACCGATAAAGATTATCGCAAAGAAGTAGTTGACCGTATGACGGACCCGGTCATTAAAAGTTTTTGGATTAATGAGTTTGCACGTTATACACAACGTCTGGAGACCGAAGCGACGGCCGCTATTCTAAACAAAGTAGGCCAGTTTGTGGCTAATCCTTTGATTAGGAACATAATCGGTCAGTCTCATTCCACGATAGATATAAGAAAGATGATGGACGAGGGGAAAATCTTTATCGCCAATCTTTCTAAGGGTAAAATAGGGGAAGATAACTCGGCTCTCTTGGGCGCCATACTCATTACTAAGATGCAACTCGCTGCTATGGGCAGGGTAAACATTCCCGAAAAAGAACGAAAAGACTTCTATCTCTATATAGACGAATTTCAGAATTTTTCCACCGAGTCATTTGCCAATATCCTGTCCGAGGCCAGAAAATACCGCTTGAATTTGGTTCTAGCCCATCAATACATTGAACAGTTGGATGATAAGGTGAAAGCCGCTATTTTTGGTAATATTGGCACGATTGTTTCTTTTAGGGTTGGAGCTGAAGACGCGGAATTTTTAGAAAGGGAATTTGCTCCCGAGTTTAGCGCGAACGACCTAGTCAACTTGCCAAATCACAATATTTATATAAAACTGATGGTTGACGGTATATCTTCTCATCCGTTTTCGGCTAAAACACTGGCTCCTATGGAACCAACGGTGGACACGCCAATCGATGTTATTATCGAGAATAACCGCAAGCGTTACGGCACACCTAAGGAGGTAGTTGACCAAAAAATTAGCGATGAACTTCAAAGTGGTAAAAAAGAGGTTAGAGATAGGTCCGAGAGACGCTCCGAGCAGCCCTTGGAAATTCTGGAGGATAACAAAAAGGAAAGGAAAGCCGTTAATTTAGAAGAACTTAGGGAAGTTCTATCTAAATCAATCAAGAAAGATTCTGGAGAAAAACAAGATTCTTAAATGCTGTCTTATAACGAATTAAAACCGGGGACATTCATTATCCTCGAGGATAAACCTTGGGAGGTTTTGGAATACGCATTTTTGAGGATGCAACAGAGAAAGCCTGTTTCTAAAACCAAAATAAGAAATATGGTAACCGGGGCGGTGCAGGATAGGACCTTCCACCAGAACGATTCTATCTACGAAGCCGAAATAGAGAAGAAGGACTTAAAATATCTTTATGGGCATAGGAATGAGCATTGGTTTTGTTACCCGATAGATCCCTCAAAGAGATTTAAAATAGAAGAAGAGAGACTTCAAAATCAACTTGGTTACTTAAAACCGAATATTATCTTAACGGCCCTTACTTTTAACGGCGAGGTTGTTGGTATAAAACTTCCTATTAAAGCTGAATATAAAGTGACTGATGCCCCGCCAGCTATAAAAGGAGACACCGCTTCCGGCGGCAATAAAGCCGTAACCATTGAATCTGGCGCTAAAGTTAACGTCCCTCTTTTTATTGCCGTTCACGATATCATCAGGGTAAACACTGAAACCGGCGCCTATGTTGAGCGTGTTGAAAAAGCCTAAGGCTCGCCTCGCTGGGGCGAAGCGGGTTTTCGTCGGACTGTCCGGCGGAGTAGATTCTTCGGTCACCGCTTACTTGTTGAAGCGGGATGGTTTTGATGTTGTGGGGGTTCACTTAAGATGTTGGAATAGGAATGGCTGTAATGTGGCCGATGCGGAAGATGCCAGGCGTGTGGCGGAGAAACTGAACATCCCTTTTTATGTTTTTGATTTGGAAGAAGAATATAAATCCCGCGTAGTCGATTATATGGTTAAAGATTACGCCAGGGGACTTACTCCTAATCCCGATGTGATGTGTAACCGAGAAATAAAATTCGGTTTATTTTTAAAGAAAGCCATAGTTATGGGAGCCGATTATATCGCTACTGGTCACTATGTTAAGTTGAAACAAACAGGGAGTAATCTTTCTCTCTATGAAGCTAAAGATAAAAACAAAGACCAGTCTTATTTTCTTTGGACTCTAACCCAGAACGAATTAAAATATTGTTTGTTTCCTATAGGCGATTATTTGAAGCCAGACGTTCGTGAACTAGCTAAAAAAGCAGAACTGCCCACGGCCAATAAAAAAGATTCTCAGGGTCTTTGCTTTGTTGGCAAAGTCACTCTCAAAGAATTTTTAGGAGAACACCTGCGCCCTAAAACAGGTTTAATTATTGGTACTGATGGTGTTGTCTTGGGCGAACACTCAGGAATTCACTTATATACCGTGGGTCAACGGCATGGAATCGGTTTTGCCGGTGGTAAGCCATATTATGTTTCCGAAAAAAATGCCTCAAGTAATACTATCGTTTTGGCTGAGGGAGAAAACAATCCGGCTTTATATAAGAGTGCTGCCGAACTTATATCTATTAACTGGATAGCTCCGGAAAGGGTGTCTCTCTCCGCTTCCGTCCTAGCTCGTATCCGTTACAGACAGCCTTTAGCTTCCGCGAGAATAATTAAAAATGACGTCTACGAGTTGGTTTTCGATAAACCCCAGAAGTTTGTAGCAAGCGGCCAATCGGCAGTTTTCTATTCACAGGATGGCCGCATGTTGGGCGGTGGTGTGATAAAATAGAATTAGAGTGAGCAAGCACCAAATCATATCTTATCAAAAAAAGTTCGACGGGTTTAGGGGCTTCACCATGATAGAACTCCTTATCGCTCTAGGCATTCTAGCCTTAATATCCACCATAGTTGTCTTGATTATTAATCCTACTCAACTTGTGGCGCAGGCCAGGGATGCCCAAAGAGTAAGCGACCTTAAGCGTATTGATACGGCAATCCAGTTGAATAGAAATTCTTTGGATGAGACTTTAATAGGATACGACACCCTACCTGATAATATAGTCTATGTGTCTCTTCCAGATACTAACAGCATTCTTACCGATAACTGTGGAACTAGTGGAGAATATTCTTTGCCGGCACTTACAACCGGCTGGCAATATCGTTGCGTCGCTTCTTTGACTAACCTAAGAAAGATTGACGGCAACGGCTGGATTCCGGTAACTTTTACCTCCGTCTCTACTAATCCCTTACTATCGCTGCCGGTTGACCCGGTAAATAACTCCAACTATTACTACGCTTATACTAAGAGTAACGGTTCGGCCACCGTAATTGAATCAAATAAATACGTAAATGAGGTCGCTTCAATCGACGGTGGAACGCAGGATAATTATTTTGAAACTGCGCCCATTACTTGGATTGGTAGCGGTGGCGGTAGTACAGGCATAGGAGGGGAGCATTGGGACGCGGTGGATGATGTGGTCTCAGACGATGATTACTTAAATTATATTTATTCTTTTTCTTCGAACGAGCAAATTGATTACTATACACTTCAGAATGTTTTTGTCCCCCTTCCCGATCGCACCTCTATGACTGTTCATGTCCAAGGCAGTGGTTGTATTGTGAGTCTTTACTTCCGCGTAGGAGTTAACGTAATTGCCGCTCCTCAAGCTGGGGGTTGTAATGACTTGGGTGATGGTAATAGCATCAGGCCGGGGAGGGTGCATCAAGAAACGATAGGTAACCCTAATGGTGGGGATTGGAATCAGAATGATTTAGACAACCTGGAAGTTGGCATTGGCATTAAAATGCATACGGCCGGTTATCCTGGGGCAATTACCAGAGTTTGGGTTGAGTCGCGCGCTGGAGAAATACTGAAGCCGGAGAGCGACATCTCCGTTGGTATAGAGGGGGTCTATTATACGTCCGGCGATACCTATACCGGTCATTGGGGCAAGGTTGATGAACCTTTAGCTGATAGCGTGAGTTATGTCTGGACGCCATCAATAACTGAAAAGAGAGACACTTATACCTTAAGTAATACTTTAGTAAGCGGCACGACTATAAATTCAGTCATCGTTAGGATGTATAGCCATGGTTGTAATCCTAGGCCTTCTCTTAAATTGGGTGGTACTGAAGTTTATGACGAGTCCGGCGCAGGCGCATGTGACAGGCCCGCTCTCCGTTCTAATTGGGGCTTGCACGAAAGTCCGGCGATGTCGAGACCTGGGGGCGGTTCGTGGATGTGGGCTGATTTGAATAATTTGCAGGTTGGCGCGGGAATAAGAAGAGATGACGTGTTTGGTTATAATGGAGAAATCAGTGCCGTTTACGTAATAATAAATTACGATAGTGGTTCGCGTCTTATTTTGAGGCCCGACGGCGATGTCACCACAAATATAGAGAGTGCTGTGCCATAATTAGGAATAAGTATGGCGATTACGCTAATATCAGTGGATGGCTTTTCCCATAATTATTATCTTTTTAAAACCATAACTAAAACATGAGAACGAAAATCAATAACGCCAAGGGCTTCACTATGATAGAGCTGCTTATTGTTTTAGGCATCCTGGCCTTAGTGTCCACTATGATTGTTCTAATTATTAATCCTACTCAACTCGTGGCGCAGGCTAGGGATGCTACAAGAATAAGCGATCTCAGGCGTATCGATACGGCAATTCAATTGAATAAAAATTCTTTAGACGAAACTTTAACGGATAACACAGCAGCTAATATAGTTTATGTTTCTCTACCCGATACCAATAGTATTCTCACCGATAACTGCGGAACTAATGGTGAATACCCCCTGCCTACTCTTACAACCGGCTGGCAATATCGTTGCGTAACTTCTTCGGCTAACTTAAGAAAGATTGATGGTAACGGCTGGATTCCAATAGTTTTCACCTCCGTTACTACCAATCCTTTATTATCGTTGCCGGTTGATCCTATCAATACCGCTGCTGGGGGATACTACATTTATACCCAAAGTGGTTTAGCTACGGCCTTGCAATCAAATAAATATATAAGTGAGATAGCTTCAACCGACGGCGGCAATCAGGATGACTATTTTGAAACCGCTCCAATTGTTTGGATCGCCGGTGGAGGCGGCGGCACAGCTAGATATTGGATAGGCGGCACAGGAACTTGGAATGCCACCGACACAACTCATTGGTCTGCTTCAAGTGGCGGCGCTCCCGGAGCGTCTGTGCCGACAAGCTTAGATAATGTATTCGTTGACACAAATTCAGGCTTCGGCGCTGGCGGAACCTTAAGTATTCCGGTTAATGTTTCGTCCAGAGATTTCACCTCATCGGTTGGAGCAGCTTACGTCATTGATATGACAAGCGGCTGGGTGGATATATGGGGCTCTCTCAAATATGAGAGTGGCATCACCCAAGTGAATAACCAGACGGAGTTCGATTTCAACGCAACGCGTCCCGTGACTATTGACTTTGGAGGTAATGCTGGCGGCATCGCTTATATTTATCTTTTTGGATATCAGGGGACATATACGCTTTTGAGTGACGTATATCTCACAAAAGATTTGTATTCGGAGAATGGTACACTCGACCTTAACGGCTTTAATTGGACAAGTGTTGATTTCGATTTCGATGCGTGGGTAGATGTTCCAAATCGTCAACCAATAATCTATCTTCGCGGTGGCACCGTGAACGTTAAGTTCTTCGACATCCATCCTGAATCAAAAACTGGTCTTCATCCAATTATTTATGCAGGAACTTCCCTCATCAAACTTTCTAACACATCCGGTCTTCCTGTGAGTCCTTATATGAGTGGTGCGGATGGCACATACTACAATCTCTGGATTGCTGAAACCGGCACAAGCAACTCTAATATTTTTATCAATGGCGATAACACCTACAACAACGTGAGAGTCGCTGGTGGCCTCACTGTCACGTGGGACTACGGCGGCACAACATATCTTGATTCTCTTACGCTGGAGGGGTCTCCAGGAAACCTGGTGACTTTCAATGCTGGCGTCAACACATTCAATAGAGACTTGATGGATAACTACACCATTATTGGAAGTGAGTTGGTTTCCAATGGCGGATTTACCGGCAATGCAAATGGTTGGGCTCTTGGAACTGGATGGGTTTATAACAATAACGCGCTTGACCACGGTGGTAGTATAAATGGCGACGCGACACAAACCGTTGCCGTGCAGGATGGGAAAATGTATCTCATTTCCATTGAGGGCGTTGCCTACACCTCCGGAAACTATGTAGCGGTGATTCCGGGCATTGGGTATAGCTATTATTCCGGTACCGGCGTTAAACGGATGATTGAGACCGTAACTGGAGGCAATACGCAGTTACAGGTTAGGGCTTACAATTTTACGGGCACATTTGTGGGGACGATAGACAATGTTTCGGTCAAAGAGGTTAAAGTTAATCCTCACACTTTTGTAAAATCTTCCGGGACAGTCTCCGTTAGCTATGTCGATCTAACCCATAATCACGCTACCGGCGGGGCGGCTTTCTATGCCAGCCAGAGTATTGATGGTGGCGATAACGACGGCTGGATATTTGACTCGGGTAGCGCCCACTGGGATAAAGTTAACGATGTTGAAGCCGACCCGGGCGACGGAAACGCCACCTATGTATACACCAGTTCCCTTACCGAACAGAAAGATGCGTACCAGCTTACAAATCATACAACTGAGACGGGGACTATTAATTTAGTTACGGTGCACGCTTGGGGCAAAGGTGATGGGTGTGCAAAGGTTTACCTACGTTTGGTTACTTCGGAGTATGGCGGTTCCTCCACTTCTTGTGGTGGGGATACGGCTTGGAATATCCACCCGCAGGAATCAACAAATAACAAACCGGGAACCTTTGACCTTTGGGATTGGGCGGCTATAGACAATCTACAAGTCGGCGTGGGTATATATAAGAACGGCGCCGTGGAAATGAAGATTACGAAGGTGTATGTGGTTGTTACTTACAACACCAGTCAAACGCTGATCCTTTACCCCAACGGCGTTGGAGACTACACAAATATCAGTTCACAATTCCCGCCGTAAGCTTTGAGTGAGTTATATAGACCACACCCAACTATTTTGTATGACGTTTTATGTTAGAATTAAACATAAATGAAGAACAAGGCTTTCACCACGATAGAGCTCCTTATTACCTTGGGTATTCTGGCCTTAGTATCCACTATAGTTGTTTTAATTATTAACCCCGTTCAACTCGTAGCCCAAAGCCGTGATGCCCAAAGGATAAGCGACCTTAAGCGTATTGATACGGCAATCCAGTTGAGTAGAAATTCTTTGGACGAAACTTTAAATGAAACTTTAGTTGAGGCTAATATAGTTTACGTTTCTCTGCCCGATACCGACAATAATGATTTATGCAACGAATACACTTTGCCAACCCTAACTTCTGGCTGGTTTTATAGATGTATGGCTCCGAATTCTGACCTAAGAAATATTAATAATAGCGGTTGGATTCCGATAAATTTTACCTCCGTTACTACTAATCCTTTAATATCATTGCCGGTAGACCCCATTAATACCGCTACTGGGGGATATTATGCCTATACTCAAAGCGGTTTAGCTACAGCTTTGCAATCAAATAAATATATAAGCGAGGTCGCTTCAACCGATGGTGGCACCCAAACTAACTATTTTGAAACCGCGCCTATTACTTGGATTGGTAGTGGTGGAGGACCGGGTGTGCTTTTTGCTGGGACTGACGACTCTATATACAGGTGTGATGCTTCTACAAGTTGCGACCAATTAGCCGATTGGGTGGATGTGACAGGAGCTTCTTTCCCAGCTACTACGGATTTTGCTTATGATCCAGGGAACAATATTATGTATGCCGGTACGGCAGGTGACCAGGTATATCGTTGTAACTTATCTACTAATTGCGACGCGAGAGCTGAGTGGACTGCTGTTTTCAGTTCAGGTGGAGCTGCTTTCTACAGTTTATTTTTTGACCCGGCCACCAGCGCCGTCTATGCCGGCACAGAGTCACCGCCTAATTTATATAGATGTCCTGTATCAACCGGATGTGATGCCGCAGGAGAGTGGTCTCTGGTGCTTACGGGTACTCAACTCGTAATTGACACCATAACGAGAGACACCACGAATAACGTTCTCTACGCCGTTGACCGCTCTTATTTTTCCAGCTCCGATGACAGCAGGATATTGAGATGTATGGCTTCAACCGGTTGCGATCAGGCTGTGGATTGGACAGTTATAGATCTAACCAATCAGACTAATGTGACCGATATTAAATTTGATAGCGTAAACGGAGTGTTGTATGCGGCTGGTTACGATATGACCGGAGGAGAATTAAGGCGTTGCGTGGTTTCAACCGGTTGCGATGTAGTTGGCGAA
>MHJB01000013.1:0-6070 GCA_001817805.1 Candidatus Colwellbacteria bacterium RIFCSPLOWO2_12_FULL_43_11
ATTCAATGACCCCGTAGTATTAGCGTAAAGAGCGGAGACCCCCTGTGCGTTGTTGTAGGTACCGCTGGTATTAAGGACCATAGCATCCATTCCCTGGGCCGTGTTCTGGTATCCAGTTGTATTGTAATACAAGACGGATTCTCCCTGACCGGTATTGGAATATCCTGTCGTATTACTGGCGAAACTGTCATGCCCCATCATGGTGTTATAACTGCCCAGGAAGTTGGATCCTCCAGCTCCGGTAGAATTGAAGTTTCCCGCGCCAACACCGACAAAAGTGTTAAAACCGACTCTGGCGTTCGCGGCGTCCACATAATCGTGTAGGAACTGTGTTCCACCCTTATATACTATTCCTATCCCCGATGCCGTCGTAAGAGGAAGGTATATGGCGTTCGTGGAGTTAAGAGCGGTTATGTCCGAGTTGGAACCGCTCGCTGCCGTACCCAGTGCCGTTCTCGCCGCTGCCGCGGTTGTAGAACCGGTGCCACCATTAGCTATAGAAATAGGCGTAGCTATGGCTAAAGGTTGGCTTAACCATACTGTACCATTAGAAGTTAGAACATTTCCGCTTGCCCCCGGAGTACTGAGACCAGTACCGCCTTCACTTGCCGGCAGACTTGTAGTTAGACCGGTAAGCGAAGTTATATCCGAGTTCGCGCCAGAAGCGGCTGTACCCAAAGAACTCCTTGCGGCTGAGGCGCTAGTTGCACCCGTACCACCGCTTGTTACCGGTACAGGTCCGCCTACCCCACCCGGAGGAAGCTGTGAAGGACCGGTAAAAGCAAATGCCCTTAAAGCGAGGGCCCCGAAAAACAATACAGCGAATAGCATGAATCCTATTTTGTATCCAAGGACCCGTGATTCTTTTTTATCTTTTGGCATATTTATATTCATGTTTATGATTAATATTATACTCCTTTTATTGTAAAATTTTTATCCACAGTTTGACAGGGGGCGTCCAGGTTCCGATATCGATGTAGTAACTTTTATATTAGACGCTATTTAGAAATGAGATTGACTTTAAAATCCCCTTTTTCGGCGACGGGTTCCAATTCCAAGAAAAAACTTCTATGCCTTTCCGAACCGATTAAAGTTTGTTGTTGCTTGTCGAGAAGCTCTACCAGGGCTTCCGTGTCGTGTTCACCACGAACAAGCTGAATAGTGTAAATGGGGTGGATACCGATCAACAATTTTACCCTCCTTACAATCTCTACCAATGGTGTTGTCCCTTGAACAATAAAATCATCCACATTAAGCTGCCGAGCCTCGACTTTATCTTCTTGCCTTCCACGATGGGAGACGATGGCAACGGGAACTGAGGCAATCTTGGAATCGGCCTGCATCTTGCGGATAAGGTCGAAACCGGTCATCCGCGGCATTAAAATTCCCGTAACGACAACTTCCGGAATGTACCCTTGCTGAATTAATTCCCACGCCTCTTGACCATCGGAAGCGGATGTCACATCGAACCCCTCCCCTTTAAACATCGTGGCATAGATACTCTTAATCTCTTGGTTATCGTCAACGAGAAGTAATTTTTTCCCTACAGGTACCATATTTCTTGCCCTTTAATAATAACATAGTGGACCTAGGCAGAATTGAACTGCCGCCTCCTCGTTGCAAACGAGGCGTTCTACCACTGAACTATAGGCCCGAAACTAAAGTGAGATTAGCAGAGATACTTATCACTTTCAAATAGAGGATTTGAAAATATCTTTGGCGTAATCCCAATATCTGGAATCGTTTTTCTCGGTCTTCAAGTAATACCACCATTCCCCTCCCCAGAGATAGTATTCATCGAAGCCGGTATCTTTGGCGAACCGAATAGTTTCCTTAAAGTAATCCAAACTGAAGAGTTCTGTTTGCCTCTCATAATTAAGTTCGGGCGTGCCTAGCTCGCCCCAGGGTTCACTTTGAAGTTCGATAATGATAAAAGGTTTTTCATAATCGTTAATCAGCCATCTCACGATATTTTCCTTTAAGCGGAAGAAGCTGGGACTCAAGGGATAGTCAACGACTCCTACAAGCCAGCCGAATCTAGCCGAATAAACACGTCTGTACATAGTGCTACCAAAAACATCGCCGTACCTTGCGGCTTTAAACCACCTACCCGCTTCTCCGCCATCGGTAGCTAAAATAGGCCGTGAAGAATCGAGAGATTTAACGAGGTCTACTTCTTGCTTCATAAAATCGTCGACTCTACCCGGACATTGGCCGAAGAAAAGAAATGGTTCGTTTTCAACTTGCCACATTATTACGTTTTCATTGTCATGATA
This sequence comes from Candidatus Colwellbacteria bacterium RIFCSPLOWO2_12_FULL_43_11, assembly GCA_001817805.1. Classification (GTDB taxonomy): domain Bacteria; phylum Patescibacteriota; class Minisyncoccia; order UBA6257; family Colwellbacteraceae; genus 2-12-FULL-43-11. The sequence continues at coordinate 2,277 of MHJB01000013.1, forward strand.
TTTATTAACAACAGCTTCAATGTAATTCATTAACTCTTGCTGCCTCTCTTCCGGGCTTAAGGCATCTGCCCAATCCGGGATATGGCACTCGGGCCAACGAGGCGTTTTCATACCCATAGCCAAGATGATTTTTGCCTCACCATTTTCAACCGTGGCAATATAACTATCCAGATTACTGAAATCAAAAATCCCTTTTTCTTTTTCCAACTCATCCCAATAAGCGACCAGTCGAACTTTTCGGGGTTTCAAGTCGGTCATAATATTGGTAAGAGTTTTTTGGGCATCAATGCCAAGTTGATCCGTAAATTTCTCGGAAAAAGTTATACCCCACTCTACAGGGCGATTTGTTTCGAGCGCGGGCAGACTCCTCGCGTAACCCACAAATCCAAGCCAAACGAATCCCGTAACAACCAAAAACGTGGCTATGATTTTGTAAACGAGCACCCTCCCCCTGGATATCTCTTTAAGCAAAAACCATGAAGCCAGAAAAATTATTATGTATCTGAAGCTTTGTGTGGCATCAACCAAGGCGGGATGGGCCATAAATATAGCCACATTAACCAGGAGTGAACCAACGCCGGCATAACCACGATTCAATAGATATAAAAACTTATTACTCGGCACAGTATCACTCTTTGAAGAAAAGAGACTTCTCACGACCGAAGGGTAAACAAGGAAAAGGATAGCGGCTAAAATTCCGCCGAGCTTTATAAGAACGAAGCCGGTAACAAAATTGGTTTCATCAAAAACCAGCTTAGCAAGGACATTGGACAAACCGAACAAGACAGCGGATGAAACTAAAAGTGAGCCCGATTTAAGCCAACTCTTGTCACGACGAGAAAGAAATATGATGACGCTCCCGGCCACAAGAAAACTGAAGCCTATAAGATCCACGAAAGACAGCTTATCCGAGAGTAGAATTAAGCCCGCGATAAGAGTAAAAACCGGCGAGAGACTGCCGATAATAGGTAAAATTTCCGAAGCCTCTCCACGATGGAGAGACAGAAACATAAAGAGCACTGCAAGGATAAAGATGCTGCCCGCAAGGAGAGCTAAAAGAAGAAAACCCAAAGAAACGGACTCAAAGCCAAAAGGAACGAGGACTAAGGAGAAAATCCCCAGAATACCTACCCAAAAAGTGTAAACCCAAGGGTCGAAAACCCCCCGGCGTAAGAGAAGTTTATCGAAAACCGCTGAAGTGCCTAAAGTAAGTTGCGCTAAGGCCGCGATTAATAGCCAGGTCATCCCATTAATGTTGTCTCGATTATTTTCTTATATTCTTTGGCGCTAGGTCTCACCGTGCGCTTCATGGTTTTATAATCAACCTCTACCAAACCAAACCTCGGCCCGAAACCCTTTTGCCACTCAAAATTATCCAAAAGCGACCAATGGAAATATCCCCTTAATTTTACGCCGTCTTTCATGGCTTTAAGAGCGAAATTTAAATGGTCCTTTATAAAATCCCCCCTTTTCTTATCTTCGCTATCGGCCAAGCCGTTCTCGGTTATGTAAATCGGCTTATTGTAGAGTTTTAAATCCAAGAGAACCCGATATAAACCATCAGGATATATCTCCCAACCGATATCGGACACGGATTTATTTTCATTTCTGTTAAACCACCAATTGATTCGATTGTGGAAATAATAGTTCAAGCCGATAAAGTCGCTCTGATCTTTTATTCTGGACAAGAAATAATTATTCCAGTGCTTATCGGCAAAAACTTTAATAAACTTATTCCAAGGATTGCGGCCGTGACTTTCAAAGTAAGAATTATTTTTGGCTATGCCTATCTCGGAGTAAGGCACTATTTTTTTAATGATGCTGTAGGCTGATTTATGAGCTTTAATCAGTTTATTGTTCACCGGCCGATAATACAGAACGCTCTTTCTGCCCGGCGGCCAAATGCCGCGAATATAAGAATTGAGGGTGTAAATTTCCGGCTCGTTAATGGTAACCCAGAACTTAATTCCCAGATGTTTATAGGTCTCGGCGACTTTAGTCACATACCTTTCAAAATAGACAACGGAGTCCTTATTGAGCCAGCCGCCTTTATCGGCAAACCATACGGGCAAGGTGAAGTGCCACAAAGTTACAAAAGGCTCCAGCCCTCTCTCTTTTAAGGCCTTTATCACTTCTTCGTAATGCTTAAGCTCACGCTCATCAAACTCCCCTTCTTTAGGCTCAATCCTGGACCATTCCAGAGAAAGCCTGTGAGCGTTATGACCCAATGAAACGGCTAAATCAAAATCTTTTTTAAAAAGATTGTAGCTGTCGCAAGCCCGGCCGGCATCGCCCTTAGACCACTTGGTCCAATCGTTAATATTCCCGCCTTCCACTTGATAGCTTGAGGTAGCGGCTCCGAATAAAAATCCGGCTGGAAACATTACTGTTTATTTTCTTCTTTCTTACCTAAGAATTTAATGAGGTAAACCGTGGTTAATCCCACTACAAGAGTAATAATTACCGCGTAGATGAATTTCGCCGCAAGCGTGTCTTTGGCCAGTGGGAAAAGATTCTCTATGAATGCCTTAATGGCTTCGTTCCAAGCAAGACCGGCGACCAACCCCAGAGCTCCGGCAATATAACCAACCATCTTTTCTTGAAGCTCATGCCTGACTTCGTCGCTCTCCTTCTTTATCTTTTCCATGCTCACTTCTTTTATCTTCTTTAATGGCATTTGTGTTTGAATTCTCTTATTTACCAATAATTCTTACACAGGAAACGATTAATTACTAATTTCACTTAAACAATCGTTAAAAACGGACACCTGTATATTATAAACTTTAATCATACCTTGAGTGGCACTTATCAAAATGTTATATTGGATGACTAAAATATTGTAATCATTTATTCTATTGTTGTAACCTTCCCAATCATTTTTATAGGATGTTTCAATATCGTATTTCATAATATCCAATCTTTGCCTGGAGAGTGAAATATCGATTTTATTATTTTCGATAGTGTTAAGCAGATTTTTAGTGGGCGAATCACAAGCGGAAAGGGGTAACCCAAATTCCTGGACCGCCATCCAAACATTCCGGCCATCCCAAATACCGCGTTCCGCCGCCACGCCTATTTCAACGAATTTGGTATTTAAAATATTAGCCTTATGGCCGGGGCTATTCATCCAAGCAGTTACAACGTCAACGCTGTCTTTAAATCCGCCTTCGGCCAGATTCTCTCCGATGAGAATATATTCGTATCCCGTTGCTTCAACCAGTTCTCCGGGACCCTTGCCTGTAGGCGACTCGTGAGCGAAATATTGATTATCGAACATATCCTTGGCTTTGGCAGAGGCCGCCGCATTCAACAGACTATTCTCCGTGAGCGCTAAGGCTCCGTTTTTGATTCTTTCAATATTAGTAGCCGCGATTATGCCGTCAATCGTAAGTTTATTACCTACACTGGGAGCTATTTCATAACTTATTGGCGGCGGGATTACCAACTGCTTCTTAGGTTCCGCCGAAACCACATCTCCCACTAAAGTTTTAAGCGGGGTAAGTCTCGTCCCCGTGAGTATTATTGAGTAAGGGCTAAAGATTCCCAGCCAAAGGAAAAGTAAAGTAGCCCAACTTAAAACTATGAGTGACAAATACGGGGCTAGAGATTTGAGTTTCAATTTGTTTTTTTTCTTGCCTGCCTGCCGGTAGGCAGGGGTTTATTGGATTTGGTTTTAGCCGTCAACAGGTATTTTCTGTATCTGAAAGAGGCGGCAGTGCGATATGCCGGCAAGCCCTGTCTCTTACCAACCTTGGCGTAATCTTTCATATCTGATAATTATAACTTAATCTTAA
>MHJB01000013.1:6097-6510 GCA_001817805.1 Candidatus Colwellbacteria bacterium RIFCSPLOWO2_12_FULL_43_11
TACCGTTTTTGAAAGCGATAAGAGTTGAGGGACTTGAATCCAGCTTGCCCCTATCAAAATAGAAATCCACTGCCCAGCCGAAATACTTTCTGGCTTCTTTTACCGTTGTGGCCGGTTTTTTGCCTTCCCAATTAGCGCTTGGGGCAACAAGCGGCCCGGTTTCCAGAAGCACCTGCCTAAGCCATTTGAGCCTGGGCAACCTGAAGGCCAGAGATTTTGTACCCCGGTGGAGGTAAGAAAACTTTTTATGGGGACAATGCAAAACTACACTTACTTTCCCCGGCCATAACTTATCCAGAAGATTTTTTTCGTTACCGGTAAGCCTTACTTTAAATAACTCCAAATCTCTGAGAGAGCCTATCAAAATAATCATCGGCTTCTTAAGGTTGCGTTTACGTAATTGGTAGATTCTT
>MHJB01000013.1:6537-8572 GCA_001817805.1 Candidatus Colwellbacteria bacterium RIFCSPLOWO2_12_FULL_43_11
CCAACAAGACCGTAGATGGTATCCGTCGGCATCACGCCAACTCCGCCATTTCTCAGAATTTCTATTGAAAGTTTTATCCCAGTTTTTTGTGCCAAAGTATTGCCTCTACTTTTCTTCTCGGCTTATTTTTATTCCGGCCATAAGTCCAGTCGTGAATCACCGGAACTCTCACATCTGAACCATTGCTTACAGCCTTCTTATCTCCCACATAGAATCCCACATGCCTATGAGGCTCTTTCTTACTCTTAATTTCCCAAACCAGAACGCTACCGGCTTTAGGATGTTTAATTTTCTTCCAGCCGGACGCATAAAGATCCTTTTCTGTGCCGTTAACGGTAGCGTGGATGGATTTTATAAGACCGAAGGAAGATAAAATCGAAGAAGCGAAGAAGGCACAAGATAATTTACCATTTTCTAAAATGTCGACTCTTTTGCCTGAAACCTCGGCATAAAGATGTTTAAAAGCCTTGGAATTAATACTCCCTCTTAAAACGCTTAAGTAAGTATCCAATAACATCGGGTGTACCGAAACTTTTTTCATAGTTATATTTTCCCTTTTTTGATCTTTTCTCTGATACCCGCCACAAGGGAATTGAAGAAATAAAGATTATGAAAAGTTAAAAGATGCATACCCGTAATCTCTTTGGCTTTAAAAAGATGGGTTATATAGCTCCTGCTGTAATTCGAACAAGTCGTACAATCGCAGGAGTTATCAAGCGGTTTCTTGTCCTGAAGAAATGTTCTTCTATTCATATCCAGCCTGCCTTCGGAGGTGAAAGCTACGCCACGACGAGCGTAGTGAGTGGGAGCAATACAATCAAAAGTATCTATGCCTTCTTTAATTATCTTGGGGATGTCTTCGGGATGGCCAATGCCCAAAAGATGCCTGGGTTTATTCTCGGGCAATTCTCGGACGACCCAACGAATCATGGCGGCCATTTTTTTCTTATCGTTACCAAATTCTCCACCAATACCAAACCCAGCGAAAGGCAGTGAACCAATAAACTTTGCACTTTCAATCCTTAAGTCTTTAAACTTTCCTCCTTGGGTTATACCAAAAAGGGCTTGGTTGGTTTTTTGATATTCCAGGCATTGTTTAGCCCAACGGTGGCTTTTTCTTAATGAGCGCTTGGTATATTCGTAATCAGCTACCGGAGAAGTGCACTCGTCAAAAGCAAAAATAATATCGGCGCCCAACTTTTCCTGAATTCTAATGGACTCTTTAGGCCCGATAAATATTTCTCTACCGTCAATGGGAGAACGGAAGTGGACTCCGTCCTCGGTAATACGCATTTTCTGCGGTTGCATATCTGCCTTAACGACAATATCCTTTTTCTCTTTCAAGATTTTCCCCACGCCATGATCGGAGCCGAATCCCAAACTAAAAACTTGGAACCCACCGGAATCCGTCATTAAAGCTCCCGGCCAATTCATAAATTTATGCACACCGCCTGACTTAGCTACGATATGCTCTCCGGGCCGCTGGTGTAAGTGGTAAGTATTGGCGATTAGAATCTGCGTCTTGGTTTTTAATACTTCTTCGGTCGTCAAAATTTTAATCGTTGCCTGGGTGGCTACGCCAACAAATGCCGGCGTTTCTATTTCGCCATGTGGAGTTTTTAGAACTCCTAAACGCGCCTTACTCAACTTGGATTTTTTTATAATCTTAAAGCCAATCATAAGCCTAAAGCGATGTTGCCAGGTAACTTGCGACTACTGCTGCCGTTTCGGCCCTTAGCGTAAGTTTGCCCAAATTAATCACTTTAAACTTGTCACCCTTAGCCGAAACCAGTTCTTTACCGGTCCAGCCGCCTTCCGGGCCGACAAAAACTCCTAAACGGGGTTTAAGGCTCACAAGGCCTTTCTTCAGAGGCAAACCCGATATATCAAGAAACCAATTAAGGTCGTTGTGCTTGCCATGTTCCATTGCCTGGCCAAACCTAATGGGTTCCGATATTTTAGGCAGCACGCCACGGCCGGATTGCTCGGCAGCCTCTTTCATAATTTTTTGCAATCTTTCCATTTTAACGTTGAA
>MHJB01000014.1:0-4191 GCA_001817805.1 Candidatus Colwellbacteria bacterium RIFCSPLOWO2_12_FULL_43_11
CTAAAAGGCAAGAGAACTTAAGTAGAGAGTTAGCCCTTGACAGCTCTGTTATACTTATCAATATGGAGCATAATCACAATTCAAACGGGAACTCGGGGAAGATATATACCTGTCCGATGCATCCCGAAATAAAACAAGAGAAGCCCGGTATGTGCCCGGAGTGCGGCATGAATCTCGTCCCTCTAAAAGATAAGAAAGCCGACATGAATCACGGCGCTCATATGACAATGAGTTCTCCTAAGGAAGGAGGACACGAGAATCATCACGCTATGATGGAAGCGGATTTTAGAAGCCGTTTTTTTATAGCTTTAATTTTTACCTTGCCCGTTTTGAGTCTCTCGCCAACTATTCAGCAGTGGGTTGGATTTGTAATGCCCACTATACCGGGAAACGATTACTGGTTGTTTTTACTGGCCTCTATAATAGCCCTTTACGGTGGTTGGCCATTTTATACCGGAGCGGTTCACGAATTGAAGAGCAGAAATTACGGAATGATGACTCTCGTTGCCGTTGCCGTTATGGCCGGTTATCTCTTTTCGGTGGCGAGCACTTTTATTTTCAAAGGGATGGATTTTTATTGGGAGATTTCCACTTTGGTTTTGGTTTTGCTTTTTGGCCATTGGATGGAAATGAGAGCGGTAAGGGGGACTGGTGGGGCCTTGAAGGAACTGGTGAAGTTAATTCCCGCGGTAGCTCACCTTATAAAAGACGGTATAGTGGTGGATGTGCCGACCGACAACGTGAGACAAGGGGAAAAAGTTTTGGTTAAACCGGGAGAAAAAGTGCCGGTTGACGGCGTGGTTGTTTCCGGCCAATCAAGCGTGAATGAAGCTATGATAACGGGAGAATCCAAACCCGTGTTTAAGAGGGCGCAAGACAAGGTGATTGGCGGCACGATTAATTTTGACGGGTCGCTTACGATAGAGGCCACAAATACCGGCGCCGAATCGGTTCTTGCTCACATAGTTAAACTTATTAGTGAAGCTCAGACAACAAAACCTCCCGTTCAAAAGTTAGCCGATAAGGCCGCTAATTATTTAACCTTGGCGGCAATTCTGGGAGGGACTATAACTTTCGTTTTTTGGACGTTTGTATTCCCTCAGCCCGAGGGGATTGTCTTTGCCCTGACTCTGGCTATTACCGTGGTGGTTATAGCTTGCCCGCATGCTTTGGGACTTGCGATACCCACGGTTACTACCATTGCCTCTTCTTTGGCAGCGCGCCATGGAATACTCATAAAAGATATGCGTGCCTTGGAGATTGCCAAGAAGATTAACTATATAGTTTTCGATAAGACCGGGACTTTGACTAAGGGCGAGTTCGTAGTAACCGAGATGGTTAATCTAAGCGATAGAAGCGAAGCTGATATTATACGCTTTGCGGCGTCGGTAGAATCAAATTCTTTACATTCTTTGGCCTTGGCTATTACCAAAGAAGCCGCAGGGAGGGGAATAAGTTTTGGCCCAGCGGATAATTTCCGTTCAGTTGCCGGGAAGGGTGGGATAGGCGAGGTCTTTGGCGAAACTGTTCTTGTCGGGAGCGAATCTCTTATGCAAGAAAACAATTTAGACACAACTCGTTTTGAAGAAAAGATTGCCGAGTTAAACAGTAAGGGGCGGAGTATAGCGTGGATAGCCACCAGTAAAGAAGTTTTAGCCGTTATCGGATTGGCTGATGAAATCCGACCGGAGGCTAAGGATGCTTTGAGGGGTATAAAGAATTTGGGCATAACTCCGGTTATGCTTACCGGGGATACTGATGAGGCCGCCCTGGAGGTTGCCAAAACACTTGGCATAGAAAAGTTTTTTGCCAAAGTGCTCCCGGAAAATAAAGTTGATAGAGTAAAAGAACTCCAACAAGGCGGTAGGATTGTCGCTATGGTTGGTGACGGCATTAATGACGCACCATCTTTAACTCAGGCCGACATCGGTATAGCAATAGGGGCGGGAACGGACGTAGCTATCGAATCGGCGGATATAGTTTTGATAAAGAATAACCTTAACGATGTCTTGGCTTTTATCAAATTGAGCCGGCGGATAATGAGCAAGATGACGCAGAATTTGGTTTGGGCCGCCGGTTACAATATTTTTGCGATACCTTTGGCAGCAGGTGTTTTATATCCTTGGGGGATTTTATTAAGACCGGAATGGGGCGCGCTACTCATGAGTCTTAGTTCCGTAATAGTAGTTATAAACGCTTTCACTTTGAAGATAAATGAGAATTGATATTTGGTATATATAGGAGTATTCTCAAATTAATGAAACCGACCAGTTTAGTGAGTTTAATCACCATAATTTCATTGCTTGTCGCGATTTTCTTTGTTTTCGGAATATACCAACTTGAGGGCCAGCTTTGTCCCGACCACCTTTCTACGGGTATCTGCGGTTTCTTGGCGGGTCTAACCCATATTATAGACAGTATAATGTCTCTTAATATATTTCTGGTTTTAACACTGCCACTATTAATAGGCTTTATTGCACTCAGTGCTTACCCTTTCTCTTATTTACCTACACTTCGACCAATACAGCTTTCGTATGTTAAACACTTACCGACGCCAGAGGCCAAAATAAGGCAGCTTAGTTGGTTAAGTTTTCATATTAACAGCCCGACCTTATAAGTAAGCCGCTTATAGTTTCTTTTTAAGCGGTTTTTTTGCGTTAAAGGTCTTTTTTTGCGTCTTAAATAAAAAATGAAAATGAATAAAAAATACTTAATAATTACAATTTTCTCGGTTCTGGTTCTTTCCGCGATTGTTTTATTGTCCAGGTCCGACTTAAACAAGGGCGCTACCGGTGGTGGTCCAAGTGTGGCCAATATGGATATGGCCATACCAACGGAGAGTAATAAGCTTTCTGTAGCCGAATCAGATTACGATTTCGGCAGTGTTTCTATCGCGGGTGGTTTTGTGACTCACGATTTTGTGCTTACTAATGAATCGGCCGAGGCGGTGCAAATAGGAGAGGTTTCTACTTCATGTATGTGTACCGAAGCTTTTCTTAGGGTTGGAGACAAAGAATTCGGCCCTTTTGGTATGCCGGGGCATGGTTTGGTCAATAAGAGAGCGAACGTGACGGTCTTACCGGGAGATAAAGTTGTCGTGAAAGCCCAATTTGACCCGGCTGCTCATGGACCAGCCGGCATCGGTATAGTTAAAAGAGATGTTTATGTAGTGGTCGGAGAAAATGAACAGGTAGCACTAAGCTTTACCGCTACAGTTACTCCTTAAGATGAAGAAATTAATACTTCTTATTTCTTTGGCTTTGATTTTGGGGGCGGGAGCAATCTATTTCAGTTCCATTTCTTCGGCAGGATTACTGTGGCAGATTACCGGGGGAGGTAAATTGCTTTTGCCGCTCATTGTTATCTCCGCACTTGTAGATAGCATCAATCCCTGTGCTATCTCGGTAATGCTTTTAACGATTGCGTTTCTTTTCAGCTTGGGGAAATTACGTTCGGGTGTGATTAAGGCCGGCGCCGCTTATATCTTAGGCGTATTCCTGATTTATCTTTTAATCGGCTTAGGAATCTTGCAAGCCCTTCATATATTTGGAGTGCCTCACTTTATGGCTAAGGTAGGCGCCGGGCTCTTGATACTATTGGGTGTTGTTAACTTGATCCCCGAGTTTTTTCCTTCATTTCCGATTAGGCTTGGTATCCCTCAGTCCGCTCATAAGAAGATGGGAGAACTCATGGAGAAGGGTTCAATCCTCACGGCTTTTGTTTTGGGCGCTTTTGTGGGCCTATGCGAGTTCCCTTGCACCGGCGGGCCTTACTTAGTGGCTTTGGGGTTGTTGCACGATGCGCAAACCTACTGGTTCGGTTTAGGTTACTTGATTCTCTATAACTTAATTTTTGTTTTGCCACTGATAGTTCTGCTTTTGATAGCGAGCGACAAGGCGGTGTTGGGTAAGGTGCAGGAGTGGCGTAAAACAAACATTAGGGGAATGCGTTTGTGGGGAGGGATAGCAGTAATAGTTTTAGGGTTGTTAATTTTCTTGGTTTAAATCCCGTTAGAGATAAAGGTCACAAAGATAAAAATTAAAATGTACGATAAGAAACAATTTGATGAGTTCGTTAAGAAAATTGAAGCGATGAAAAAATCCGGCGAGGTTGACCTATCAACAGAAGAAGATTTAAGCCTGGCTGTGATGAATCTGGTGAGCCTGGAGGAACACTTCTTTTTTACCGGAG
>MHJB01000014.1:4254-9053 GCA_001817805.1 Candidatus Colwellbacteria bacterium RIFCSPLOWO2_12_FULL_43_11
TCTTAGGCAGGTTAATAGATGCGCACGAGGGCGAGACCTGGTGTATCTCCAAGCATTTACTGGCTACCACCATGCGATTAATGGAGGTAGGGACAAAGCTGCAGGCGGACGGTAATAAAGAAAAGGCGAAAGAGACATTTGATTACGCCTACAAAATATATTCTATTTTTTGGGCTTTGAGGTTGAAGATCTTAGATGTTTCCGAACTCAAAAAAGTTCCGGTCGGAGACAAGCCTTGGTCTTATGAAGACATTGTGGACAAACTGGTTGACTGCTGTCATGAGTAAGAAGGTTTTAATCGCGTCGGTATTTGTCGTTACGGTTTTATTTCTGGGCATATCGCTTAACTTCCCGAAAAAAGTTGAAGGTAAGTTGGACTTATTTGCCAAATGTTTAGCCGATAAGGAAGTTACGATGTACGGCGCCGCATGGTGCTCTCATTGCCAGAATGAAAAGGCGGCTTTCGGAAATTCGTTTAAGTTTGTGCCTTACGTGGAATGTCCGGAAAACCCTAAAGAATGTTTGGCAAAGGAGGTAAAAAGTTATCCGACTTGGATTTTCCCGGATGAGAGAAGATTTGTAGGAGAGCAGGGCTTGAAAAAACTTTCGGATGAAAGTGGCTGCGCTCTGCCGCAAGAAAATCAATAATCTATCAACATGAGAATAAAGATAAATAAGGACGAGTTGGTAGGCACAGCTGTGCTCGCGGTTTTAGGAGTTCTTGTTTTTTACGCTTGGCCGGCAGTTTCGTTACCGCAGTCTCAACCAAACTTTAATATTCACAACGAGACTATCCCGCAAATTATTTGGGGAGATTTGGGAGTAAAAATGGTTGAAGCGGGCGCGATTGACCAAGAGAAGTTCTTGGCCCTTTACGACAATAGTCCGCTTCTTCAAGAAGAGGCGGGCCGTCTAATCGGGTCCTACGAAGGCAACTTAAAAATAACACCCGAGAACTCGGGCCTGGTCTTAAATCTTCTGTGGGCATACGGCTTGGGTAATAAAAATGAGATTCTTGATAGTGGGCCGATGACAAAGTATGGCGACCCAGGCGGATTTGCTTCTACCGGCGGTTGGACTTTGGCTCAAGGAGAAGCTATGGAGCACTATTCGCGGCACGGTTTTACAACGCTTAACAATAAAGAGCAGTCTTTGGTGGATAGGGTTTCCAGGAACATCTATCGTCCATGTTGCAACAATCCCGTTCATTTTCCGGACTGTAATCATGGTATGGCTATGTTGGGGTTACTGGAACTTCTCTCGGCACAAGGCTTTTCCGAGGAAGAGATGTACAGGATAGCCCTACAGGTTAACTCTTATTGGTTCCCCGATACCTATGAGACAATTTCTAGGTATTTGGAGATAAAGGGGACAACTTTAGGTGCTTACGACCCGAAAGAAATTCTTGGTTACGAATACTCCAGTGCTGCCGGGTACAATAGAATTCTTACGCAAGTAACGCCGCCGGAGAATCAGCCGGGCGGTAGTTGCGGGGTGCAATAACAAAAGGGTGGAGCCAGGGGATTGAGTGAGTTAGCCCAGTCTGTCGTTTTGGATGAAGATTTTAAGGCCCCTAACCCAAACTTTCAGGGCTTTACCGGTAGGGATAAGAGAGAATAGGTAACCCAATTCTATCAGTCCTTTGACGAGCCAGCCCAGAAATCCGGAGAAAACTATCGGGCCGATTTTGGCTACGGCGTATTTTCCGCCAACGGGAATGATATAAGGATAGTTAATCGGCTTATAAATGTGAGTCGGATTTTTGCCCTTAAGCTCTTCCAAAATATTTTTTGCGGCGACCGTCCCTTGGGAAATGGCAGCTCTCGCTACCATAGGTACCGGAAGGCCGTTTTCGGAGTAAGCGCAGACTATATCTCCAATACCGTAAACTTTACCGTACAGTTTCAGCTTTGGGTCAAAAGGGAGGCATGTCATATTGGGCGTTACTCCGGACCTGCCTTTTTCCTCAAACTTTAAAGGGTTACTTTGCATAAGAGAATTGGCTTTAACTCCACCGGACCAGATAAATAAATCAAACTTTATTTCCTGCCCATTCTTTAAGACGACTTTGTTATTGCTGACGTTGCCTATAGGACTGCCGTTTAATATACAGACTCCAAGCTTCGTAAGTCTGCGGGTTACTTTATCTATTACCGTTTTAGAAAAGCCATTCAATATCGTGGGGCCCCCATCTATCAATGTGACTTGCCCTTCGCAGTCTTTCTTTTCACGTTTGATGTAGTAGAGCCAGTGCTGAAGCTCGGCAGCCAATTCCACGCCGGTTGAGCCACCGCCGCCTACGACGATTTTGGGACTTTGCCCTTGGGAGACCAAATCCCAGACGGCGTCCCTAATACGCAGAGCGTCTTTAAATGTTTTAAATTGGAATGAGTTCTCTCTTATATTGGGTATATTGAAAAAGTTTGGTTCCGAACCAATAGCCACCACCAAATAGTCATATTTTATTTTTTCTCCCGAGGCTAGATGTATGTCGCCATTCATGATATCCACTTTTGAAATATCGGATTGAATGAAACGCACCGGCAGACCTTTGAGAATATTACTTATTTCGTAAGTAGTTATCTCGTGAAGCTCAATATAATTGGCAACTTCTTTGGGAGTTGTGGCTACTTCGTATAAAAGGGGAGTAAAAGTATGGTGGGAATTTCTGTCTATTAAAATTACTTCGTTGGTTTGCCCAGCCTTTCTGCCCAGAATTATAGCGGTGTGTAAACCGCCAAAACCGGCTCCTAAGATAACTATCCTTTTTCCCATAGTCTTACTATCCTAATATATACCTAAAAATTAATCATTTTTGGTATATAGTCACGGCGCCTAGAGTAAACAAAAACGAGTTTTCGCTTTTGCTCGCTTGAGACTATAATAAGGGTGATTTAACGCAATGGACAGTATACTTTTATTATTGGTTTTGGGAGCGCTTGTGGTGCTCATTTTTCTTGTTTTAAGAAAAGACACCGGTGCTAAGGGGGATACATCCATCTTTTTACAGGAAATGAACTCTATGAGGCAGACTTTAGACTCCCGTTTGGGGCAGAGCGGGGACTATATTGTTAAGGTGAAAGAACAATTGGTACATATTGATGAGACTAACAAACAGGTTATGGCTTTTGCCGAAGACCTGAAGAAACTTCAAAACACTCTTACCAATCCCAAACACAGGGGAATCTTCGGTGAATATTATTTGGAAACCCTTTTAAAGAACGCCTTCCAGCCCAACGACTACAAAATGCAGTATAAGTTTCAAGATGGCGAAACTGTTGATGCGGCGCTTTTTGTAGGCGACAAGGTTGTCCCGATAGATTCCAAATTTTCTTTGGAGAACTATAACAGATTGGTGGACGAAAAAGATGTGGTTGTCCGAGCCGAACTGGAAGCTCAATTTATTAGAGACTTAAAAGGAAGAATAGAAGAAACCTCAAAATATATACGCCCGAGCGAGAATACCACCGAGTTTGCTTTTATGTTCATACCGGCTGAAGGTATTTATTACGATTTGTTGGATAATAAAGTGGGAGCCCTGAAGGTTAATACCAGAAACTTAATAGACTATGCCATTAACGAGAAGCATGTTCATGTCGTCTCGCCCGTAACTTTCTATGTGACTTTGCAATCGATGCTTGAGGGTATGAGAGCCTATCGCATACAGGAGTCAACCAAAGAGATACTTAAAAATGTCGGGGCATTGAGCAGACATCTCAAGGCTTATGAAGACTATCATAATAAGCTGGGCTTGAGTGTCAGGATTCTTGTGAGTAGTTACAGAAAAACATCGGGTGAGTTCAGAAAGATAGATAAAGACATTTTAAAAGTTAGCGGTAAATCGGTTGGTTTGGAGCCTTTAGCGCTTGAGGATACGGAGACTGATGAAGAATAGCGAGTTATCGGAAAAAAAGTGGAGCAAGTTTTTGCGCAGAGTCAGGCTTTTCAAATTTGTGCCGTTTACCGACTTCGTATTAGCCGCGGGGTCACTAGCTACCGGCAACTTGCATGAGAATTCCGATTTTGATGTGATTCTGGGAGTGCGCAATGGTAGAGTATTCACCACTAGGTTTTTTGCGGTAACGTTCCTGGGCTTTTTGGGCGTGAGGCGTAAGAAGATGACTCATGGCGAAGAAGCCTCCGACAAGATTTGTTTGAGTCACTTTGTAACGGCTAAAAGTTACAGACTTACTCCGCCTTACAACGATTACTGGCAGAATCTTTACTATAATTTGGTCCCCGTTTTGGGCAGTGATGAAAAAATTAATGATTTCTTTAAGGCCAATAACTGGCTTAAGCCGGAGAGGGTCTATGACCAAAAGGCTTATAAAGGCAATCCTTTTCATCTAAATCCAAAAGACTCACTGATTAGGTCTTTATTAGAGAAAGCACTGGGGGGCGGTTTTGGCGATTGGCTGGAACGAAGGCTCAAAAATTTACAGATAAGAAGAATAGAGAGGAGCTTGGACGTGGTGGAAGGCTATAAACCAAGGGTGATCTATACCGATGATGAATTGGAATTTCACCCGGATACCAGGCGAATAGAGGAAATGATTAAGAATAAGACTATAAAGGTAGTGAAGAGGGCTTGATTAAACTTGACTTGCCTTATTAATAAGCTTTAATATCTTTTTGCATATGAATTTAAAACCTCTCTCCAACCATATTTTTCTTGAGCCTCTAGCCGAAGAAAAAACGACTAAGTCGGGCATAGTGATTCCCGACACAGCCGAAAAAGAAAAGCCTATAAAAGGTAAAGTTTTGGCGGTAGGTCCCGGAAAGTTTAACGAAAAAGGTGA
>MHJB01000014.1:9086-10873 GCA_001817805.1 Candidatus Colwellbacteria bacterium RIFCSPLOWO2_12_FULL_43_11
GGTTTTATTTAAGAAGTATGGCCCGGACGAAATAGAAATGGACGGCAAAAAATATTTGGTCGGCGATGAAGACGACATTTTGGCAATAATAGAAAACTAACATGGCAAAACAAATAAAATTTAACGATGATGCGAGAGCCGCTTTAAAGAAGGGTATAGATAAACTCGCGGCGGCAGTCAGGATGACTCTGGGCCCCAGAGGACGAGCCGCAGTAATAGAGAAGGGCTATGGCGCGCCGATGGTGACCTTTGATGGAGTGACCGTGGCAAAAGAAATAGAGCTTCAGGATAAATATGAAAATTTGGGGGCGGACTTCATAAAACAGGCGGCCGAGAAAACAAACGATAATGTAGGAGACGGAACCACAACTTCCGTAATTTTGGCTCACTCCATAATGGAAGAGGGAGAAAAAGAAATCCGTGAGAAAGGCTTTGACGTAATACATCTTTCCGAAGAGCTTAAGAAGGCTGCCGGTGAAGTTATAAAGGACCTGGAAAGTCAGAGAGAACTTATTAATGATTCCAAGAAAATTCAGGAAGTGGCAACTTTGTCCGCTAAGGACGCCGAAATAGGCAGGTTAATAGCGGAGGTAATGGGTAAGGTCGGAGGTGAGGGTGTAGTTGCAGTGGAGGACTCCAACACTATCGGCAACTCTCATGAGATAGTTGAGGGTATGCAATTTGACCGCGGCTTTATCTCCGCCTATATGATGACCAACGCCGATAAAATGGAAGCTTCTCTTGAAGAACCATATATATTGGTAACCGACCAAAAAATATCAGCCATAAGCGATTTACTGCCTGTCTTAGAAAAAGTAATTCAGAGCGGTAAAAAAGAACTGGTTATTATTGCCGAGGATGTTGATGGGGAGGCCTTATCAACGCTCGTAGTAAATAAACTCCGCGGAGTGTTTAGCGCCTTGGCTTTAAAAGCTCCGGGATTTGGCGATAGGCGCAAAGAAATGCTCCAGGATATTGCGATAGTGACTGGTGCCGAATTTATTTCGGAAGATTTGGGTAAAAAATTAACCAGTGTTGATATAGCTTCTTTAGGCAGAGCGAGGCGCGTAATTTCCAATAAAGATAATACTACTATTGTCGGTGGCCACGGCAAAAAAGAAGAAATAGAAAAGAGAGTTGCGCAGATAAAATCTCAAATCCAGAAGACCGATTCGGATTTTGATAAAGAAAAGCTCAAGGAGAGGTTGGGTAAGTTATCCGGCGGGGTAGCCGTTATTAAAGTTGGCGCTCCAACCGAGACTGCTCAGAGGGAGTTAAAACAAAGAGTGGAGGACGCGGTCGCAGCCACACGGGCCGCAATGGAAGAAGGTATAGTTCCGGGCGGCGGCATAGCCCTCTTCAGCGTTACTTTAAGAGAAGTAGAAGAGCCTATTGCAAAAGCGGCAAGAGAAATACTCGCTAAGACACTAGAAGCTCCGGTTAGGGCGATTATAGAGAATAGCGGAGGTACACCGGAGAGAGTAATCTCCGAGTTAAGAAGAGAAAGGAGTAAGAGTAACAATGGCTGGCTGGGCTTTAACGCCGTGACTAACGCAATCGGTGACCTTAAGGAAGCGGGCATCGTGGACCCCCTGAAAGTAACCAAGATAGCTTTCACCAACGCGGTTTCGGTTGCCAGTACTTATTTAACCGTAGGAGCTGCTATAATTGAGATACCGGAAAAGAAAAATCCGTCTATGGGCGGCGGCATGTCCGGGATGCCGGGAGAAGATTATTAAATAATGTATAATATGACACCATTTTTTTACTCGTTAATATTTTTAGGA
>MHJB01000014.1:10963-12229 GCA_001817805.1 Candidatus Colwellbacteria bacterium RIFCSPLOWO2_12_FULL_43_11
CTGAAGAGGCGATTTGATTTGATTCCCAATCTGGTGGAAACCGTTAAGGGTTATATGACTCATGAAAAAACTGTTTTGGAAAATGTTACTAAAGCCAGGGCGAGCGTAGCGGGCAATAGCGGTAATCCACTAGAAAGGGATAAGGCCGAAAATATGTTATCCGGAACTCTAAAAACGCTTTTTGCGGTAGCCGAAAATTACCCCGACCTAAAAGCCAACACCAACTTTCTGGATTTACAGAATGAGCTTACCGATACCGAAAACAAAATTCAGGCATCCCGCCGTTTCTATAACTCAACCGTGATGGATTTGAATACCGCCATACAAACTTTCCCGACTAATATACTCGCCGGATACTTTAAGTTTGAACAAGAAAAGTTTTTCGAAGTGGCTAATGAATCGGAGAAAGAGCCGGTTAAGGTACAGTTCTAATATTTTATAAGTGGGAACCTCAATTTATACGGAGCGTGACTCCAATATCAGAAAAACCTGGCTACTTTTCGGCTCATTCTTTATTGCCGTAATTTTAATCGGTTGGGTTTTCAGCCAAGTATACGGAAATCCCGGGATTTTGATTTTCGCCGTAGTTTTTAGCTCTATAACCAGTTTTTTCAGTTATTGGTATTCCGATAAGCTGGTTCTGGCTATGACCGGTGCCAAGCCGGTAACAATGGAAGTTGCTCCCGAGCTTTACCGTATTGTTGAAAATTTAGCCATAACCGCCGGACTACCTACTCCCAAGATTTATATTATTTCCGAAAAGGCTCCCAACGCTTTTGCCACGGGGAGAAATCCAGAGCACGCGGTTGTGGTGGTAACTCAGGGACTTTTAGAAAGATTGAATAAACCCGAATTGGAAGGGGTACTGGCTCACGAGTTATCTCATATCGGGAATAGAGATATGTTGATTTCTACGGCAGCCGTTGTTTTGGTTGGTTTTATTTCTCTTCTTGCCGATATGTTTAATAGGTCGGTTTTTTGGGGAGGGATGAGAAGAAGGGACAATAGGGGCCAGGCCGGAGCCATAATATTTATTGTTGCCATAGCGTTATCGATACTTGCTCCCATTGCCGCAACATTATTAAGATTGGCTATTTCAAGGAAGAGGGAATTTTTAGCCGATGCCTCGGGGGCATTACTCACTCGCTATCCGGATGGCTTGGCTAAAGCATTGGAAAAAATATCTTCCGACCCAACTCCCTTACGGGCAGCAACCAATACCACCGCCCACTTATGGGTTGATGACCCGTTTGATAATCCAAACGA
>MHJB01000014.1:12414-12567 GCA_001817805.1 Candidatus Colwellbacteria bacterium RIFCSPLOWO2_12_FULL_43_11
ATACCAGGATGACCCAAAGCCGGTATCCTTGGGCGATTTCGCGGAACTCTTAGGAGTTTCCAAGAGAGAGCTTGCTCTCGCGCATTCAGGCGCAAGAGAAGACTGCGTGAAAGACCCAGTCACAAAAAAGGAATACGGCCAAAGGGCTATCCA
>MHJB01000014.1:12604-13456 GCA_001817805.1 Candidatus Colwellbacteria bacterium RIFCSPLOWO2_12_FULL_43_11
CGTGTCTTTTTAATTTTATTTAAAGGTTTTAGGAAATAGATATCTAATGATATAGTATCCGTATGCATTTCTCGCGTAACGGGAAGTTTATTCGTAGCGACATTTGGCGTGAAGGTAAATACTTGGACCTTTGGAGCGTTCCGCATTTTCTTTCCGGTATAGTGCTGGGACTTATAATGCATTTTTTAAATTTTGGGACAGTACCAACATTTATTATCGCTTTTCTATGTTTTGTGGCGTATGAAATGTTTGAGGTAATAGTAAAGATTGAAGAGACAAGGATGAATCGGACTCTTGATGTAGTTGTCGGGCTAGTAAGTTTTACTCCGACATTTTTACTTGCTCCGATGTTTTCCCAAACGCAAAACGCGCTTGTGTTGATTCTTGTGGCAACTTTTGATGCGGCGATTAGTTGGTTTGGCTGGGATGCTTCACAAAAGGCAGCGGGCATTGAAAGTAGATTGCGTGCCGAGATTAAAGAACAAAAAGAGAGAATTAAAGAGCGTCGTGATGAGAGGAAAAAGCTGCGTGACAAGCGCTTCAGAAAACTTAAGCGATATATGTCTTAAGTCTTTTTCTCTTGTTGAGAGATGATTTATTTTAATGTATAACAAGGATTAGTTCTTGAATATACAAATAATAAGGAGGGTTCGCATAGTGGTCTAGTGCACCATCTTGGAAAGATGGCATACCTTTACCGGTATCGAGAGTTCGAATCTCTCACCCTCCGCCAAGAATCACATTCGCCATTTTCAGAAGGGTTTCATCGGTTCTGGAGTAAATTTACAACTATGATAGAATATAGACAGTTGGAATGTGGATAACATTTCAAATTGATGGTATAACAAACTT
>MHJB01000015.1 GCA_001817805.1 Candidatus Colwellbacteria bacterium RIFCSPLOWO2_12_FULL_43_11
CTTTCGCCGATAAATTAAAGTCACTTTTGAGGGGCGATGTGCCGGAGATTTACAAGGTAATGCCCGGCGAGTGGCTTATAGTTCAAAGGTATTTATATAAAGTTAATCATGACGACCCGCGTTTATTTTTGCCCCGGGTAAACCCCGAATCTATCCATTGGCTTAGAGGAGAGAGAGACCTAACGTTATTTAGAGATGAGAGTGGCAAGTTGGATTTAAGTTTGTGGCATGACTTGGATTGGGTGGGGGGTATATTCGACCACGGCGATGAAGAAGTAGTAAGCTTTGATTTGGAAGATAATGCGATGTCTCTCGTCTCATTTATGGAGGGGCAGGACGAAACTTTTAATTATCATCAGCGAGAAGCGATGTGGACAAAACTCTTTTTCGCTTACGTTAACAGCGAAGACGAGGTAGAGAGGATGCTAGTGGAAAACTTCGATAAAGGCGTTATAAAATTTAAATAAGATGAAACTACTCGAATTAATTAAGGAAGCGGAAGCGCGCAAAGTTGCTATAGGGCATTTTAATATATCGGACTTAGCCGGACTTAACGCCATAATAAGAGCGGCAAAGGATTTGGGCGTACCTGTTGTGGTCGGAGTATCGGAAGGAGAAGAAAAATTTATCGGCCGGAAAACAGCGGTTGCCTTAATCCGTAGTTTGCGTGAAGAGTATGGCTATCCGGTTTTTCTTAATGCCGACCATTCTCACTCGTTTGAACGAGTGAGAGAGGTGGTGGAGGCCGGTTTTGATTCGGTGATTTTTGACGCCAGTAAGCTAAGTTTTGAAGAAAATGTACGACAGACAAAAGAAGTGGTGGAATGGGTGAAGTCAAAATACCCAGATGTCATTGTAGAGGGAGAGTTAGGATATATCGGTTCAGCTTCCGAAGTACAAAAAGAGATTCCGGCTGGAGCGGCTATTAGAGAGGAAGACCTTACTTCTCCTGAGCAGGCTAAAGAGTTTGTGGAAAAGACCGGAGTAGAGATGCTTGCGCCGGCGGTTGGGAACATCCACGGCATCATTGTCGCACCGGGTTTTGAAGAGCGGCTAAATATTGGTCGCATTAGGGCTATTCGGGAGGCCGTTTCGGTGCCGCTGGTATTGCATGGCGCCTCGGGTTTGCCCGACCAGGATTTTCGGGAGGCGATTCAGGCGGGGATTAATTTGATTCATATTAATACCGAAATCCGGGTGGCTTGGAGAAAAGGCGTTGAGGAAGGATTGCGGGCAAATCCCGATGAGGTCGCGCCTTATAAGATATTGCCCAAGGCCGAAAACGCTGTTTACGAGGTAGTAAAAAGGCGGTTGGAGTTGTTTGGCAAGTTATAATTAAAATTGTCATGAGTTGCTAAAAATGGTATATTGATAGCAATAAAAATGGCAGCTAATCAAGTAATATTACTGATAGACGACAATAAGGACTTCCTGGAAATTTTCAGCGCTAAACTGAATTCGGTAGGGTACCGGGTAGTAACGGCCCAAGGCGGGAAAGAAGGAGTGGCAGAGGCAAAGAATGTTTCGCCCGACCTGGTGTTATTGGATGTAGAAATGCCCGGAGAGAATGGCTTCGAGGTGCTTGAAAAGATTAAGGAAGAGGTTTCCAATAAAAAATTAAAAGTCTGTTTTCTGACAAATTACGGAGAGCAGAAAAACGAAAACTCGGCTATAGATAAAAAATTCGCTATAGACGTAGGGGCGATTGATTATATAAGGAAAAGTGATAATTTGGACGCTATTGTAACCCAGGTTCAAGATGTAATGGGTTCGTAGCTTCTATTGGCATCGTTATTACAAAAAATTACTTTCTTATTTGTAGCGATTTATATCAAACTTTTTGTAAAGTTAGAGGTTTTTGGCAGAGAGAATCTTAACGGACTTAAGCCGCCGTTAATCGTGGTGGCTAATCATAAAAGCTACTTTGACCATTGGTTACTGGGATACGCGCTTATGGGCGGTCCTGGGTCTCCTTTTATACCTCTTAGGTTTTTTACTTCCGATTATTTCTTCAATGTTTGGTGGACGGGATGGGGAGTGTTTTTAAAAGCAACCGGTGCTTTTCGGACTCACAGGGGAGAGGGATTAGAGGTGTCCCTTAAGGAGCCGATGGATATCTTAAAAAAGGGCGGGACAGTCATATTTTACCCGGAAGGCGGGATTGTCAAAAATCCGGATATAGGAAAGCCCAAAAGGGGCATAGGCGCTTTGGGATTTTGGAGTAAAGAAAGGATATTGCCGGTATCAATTAAGGGAAGTAATGATAAAAACAGCGGAGTTAAGATAACTTTTGGCCAGCCGTTTTATATTAAAGACATAACTAAAGAGCCGGAGTTGAGGGGAGATGGAAACGACTACAGGGATGCCGCAAATGCCGTTATGGATAAGGTTAAAGGTTTATTTAATAGTAATTAAGTCAAAAGACAAATGCCAATAAGTTCCGTAGCTTTATTACTCACCATAATCTTAACCTCGCTTTTAGGCGGAATAGTTTATTATAAGGCTCCACGAAATCGCAGCACCACCATATTTTTCCTTCTCGCTATTGCTGCTTCTTTGTGGGCGACTCCTCTTTTTGTCTACGGGTTTGTAAAAGATATAGAGCTCTCAATAGTGCTTAGTAAGGCTTCCCACTTCATGGCTGTTATAACGGGACTATTTGTTTTGGATTTCTCCATCTTTTTCAATAAAGAGAAAGAGAGGCTATCGCCGTTTTTAGTACTGTCACACGCCGCCATATTGGTTTTCTTATCAGTTGCGATGTTTGGAGATTTTCTTGTCGCCAGTATCTCGGAGAGCAGAGAATATATCACTTACGGTCCGTGGTATCCGGTCTATACAGCTATAGTGATTGGGCTTTTCGGTTCGAGTATTGCCATTCAATACCGTAAGCACTCACAGGAAAAGGACATGGTCAGGCGCATGCAATTGAGGTATATCTTTTTTGGGATATCTATCACCGCGGTGCTCGCCATGATACCGAACTTATTCTTGGAATTATACTCCGGTAGCCTGGCCTACTATTGGCTTGGGCCGATTTTTCTTCTGATATTTGTGGCTACTACCGCTATAGCCGTATTAAAGCACCACCTCTTTAACGTAAAAGTTATTGCCACGGAGCTCCTAACTTTTTCCATTTGGGCATTCTTGCTTATAAGATTGTTCCTTGCTGTAAGTGGCTTGGAAGTGGTAATAAACGGCATTCTACTCTTGGCGGTCGTAATTTCTGGAACCATCCTCATTAGAAGCGTCTTGGATGAAGTGCGTGAACGAGAGGACTTGGAGAAAACTTCCACTAGTTTGGCTGACTTGAAGGGCAATTTGGAAAAGAAAATAGTGGAGCAGACGGCGGGAGTTAAAAAGGCCTACGAAGTCGAAAGAAACGCCAGGATAGAACTGGAAGAACTATACAAAGGCAAAGACAAGTTTATTTTAGCGACACAGCATCATCTACGCACACCGCTCACTATAATTAGGGGTTATTTGGATAACTTAAGGTCAAGCGCCGGCTTGCTACCGGAAGCTAAATTGGTGTTTGATAGAATGAGCGGCCTTACGGAGGTTGTATCCGAATCGATTAACGAACTTCTAAGAACCACGGAAATTAAAGTAAATAAAAAAGATGGACCCTAATCTGGTTTCTATAATTTTATCGGTGATGTCCTTGGCCTCTTTCTTTATGGGAGCTGTTCTTTACCTGCATGGCGGCAAAAGTATTTCTACCAAATACTTTTCAATGATAGCTGTTACGACCGGCTTCTGGCTTACTACTATGGTTATAGATTTTTATAGATACTCCAAAGCCGGGTATGCGATACCCCCGTACATACTTACCAGAACATCTTTCGCCATCGCTGTCTCCGTATTTTACTTCTTGTTTTTATTTGCCTATTCATTTCCTCAAGACAGGCTAAATATTAAAAAGTGGTTTTTAGTATCGGTATCTGTCGGCGCAGCTTTAGTAATTGTTTTCGCATTTATTCCGGGCGCAATTTTAGAGTACGACGAGTTTTTACCGGGCGATTACTTGGCTAAGCCATTTAGGGGGCCCGCTTACGATTTCTTTTTCGTTCCATTTATGTTCTTTCTCCTCTTTTGGAGTGTGGGTAAGTTGCTAGTAACTTACCGTAATACCGACAGCATTGTGGATAGGAGTAAATTGAGGTATATAATCTCCGGTACTTTAATCTCCGGCTTCTTGGGCATAACTTACGATATTATCTCAGCTTACATACCCAGAAATATAGGCAGCTTACCGGTGGGACACCTAGGTGCATTTATTTTTGTGACCATATCCTCTTACGCCATCTTAAGACATCATTTATTCAGCGTTAAGGTTATTGCCACAGAACTTTTGACGTTTTCCATTTGGAGCTTCTTGCTCGTAAGGCTTTTCTTTGCAACCGGAACGCTGGAGTTTGCGGTAAATGGCACACTCCTTTGTATAGTATTGGTTTTTGGGGCACTGCTCATCAAAAGCGTCCTAAATGAGGTTCACGAAAGGGAGGATTTGGAGAAAACCTCCGCAAATTTAGAATACTTAAAAAATAATTTAGAAAAAAAGATTTTGGAACAGACAGAAGAGGTTAAAAGCGCTTATGAGGTTGAAAAGAAAGCCAGAATTGGGCTTGAAGAGTTAGATAAAGCCAAAAACCAGTTTATTTTAACTACCCAACACCACTTGAGAACGCCTTTGACCATAATAAGCGGATACTTATCCGGTCTTAAATCCAAAAAGGATTTAGAAAAGGATACATCGGAGGTGTTCAATAGGATGAGTCAATCAACGGAAGAAATCTCCAAGTCAGTTAGTGTTCTTCTTAAAGCGACTGAGGTGAGAGTGAGGGAGAAGCCATAAAAGCTGGTATAATTAAAATTAACCGATATGAGCAGGGTTAAGGACATATTTAGGTTGCTAGCAACTCAGGTCAAGGGGGAGGATTATAAGATGCAGCGCCTTTTCGAGTTTACTGATTTTTTGGAGAAAGAAGGGATAGCGCCAACTTTTCATAAGATAGAGACCGCGGGCACGGAGCCGGAGGTTATTATAAACGGCAAAAAAGTCCTTATGTTTAGTTCCAATAATTATCTGGGACTTGCTTTGCATCCGAAAGTTATCGCAAAAGCCAAAGAGGCGCTCGAGAAACATGGCCTTGGCCCGGGAGGCTCAAGGTTCTTGTGCGGCAATATAGATATCTTAGATGAGCTGGATAAGGAGACGGCTGAACTTGTGGGGACAGAGGACGCGGTTACCCTTCCTACCGGCTACATGGCCAACGTGGCCGTTTTCAAAGCGATTATGGACCCCATAATAGGTATTTTCCCGTATAGAAAGGGCGAGGGTGTTATTTTTAGCGACGAATTTAATCATGGCTCAATAGTGGATGGTTGCAGATTAAGCTATGCGGAAAAAGTTATCTTCCGTCACAATGATTTGTCTGATTTGGAGAAAAAACTTAAGAGGAGTTCTTTAAGGAGACATAAAATGATAGTTACCGAAGGAGTTTTCAGTCCTTGGGGCGAGTTTGCTCCGCTTCCGGAGATTTTGGAGTTGGCTAAAAAGTACAACGCAGTCTTTATGGTTGACGACGCTCATGGCGTGGGGGCAGTTGGGAAAACCGGAGGCGGAGCCGTAGAACACTTTGGATTACGTGGTCAGGTAGATATTGTTATGGGTTCTTTTGATAAAGCTTTGGGTGGAATGGGAGGATTTCTTGCTTCTGGTAAAAAATTGGCAGAACATTTAAGGGTAGCCGCCAGGCCGAATATTTTATCTTCGGCTGTTTCAGGGGTATTAGCCGGAGGGTTAATAGAAGCAATTAAAATTTGTCGGTCGGAAGAGGGTATAAAACTAAGATCGCAACTTTCCGCTAATGCGGATTATTTAAGAAAGAACTTTAATACTTTGGGCTTCAAGATTGTGGGCAACGGCGAGGTGCCGGTTACGCCTGTTTTTATAGGCGAGGAATCAAAATCAATCAGATTAGCGGATAGACTTTTGGAATACGGTATATACTCACCTAGTTTTAGATGGCCAGCCGTGCCAAAAGGTGAGAGTAGGATTAGGATTACTCCGATGGCTACGCATAAGAAAGAACATTTAGACGCGTTACTTCGTGCTTTCGGAAAAGTAAAAGAAGAATTTAAATTATGACGTCCAATATAGGGAATACCTTAACTTTAGTCACCGTTATCGCCAATTTAATTCTGGGGTCACTGGTTCTTCTTAGCGACCCCAAAAAACGAGCCCATATTTCTTTCGCGATTTTCTCTTTCATAACGTCTGCCTGGGCGTTCTCTAACTTTATATTTTGGATAGAGCCGAGTTTGTTTATCATAAAGACACAATACGCATTGGGAGCAGCTATGATTCCCGCCGCTTTTCTTTGGATGTTTCCTCTTTTAGAAAAGCGGCTTACTTCCGTTAAGGTACTTATTTTATGGGTTATCGGCACGGTAGTCGTCCTCTTGCCCTATATTGACGGCTTGGTTATAAAGGGCTTACGCGTAGGCTCCGAGGTTGTGCCCACTTCAACTATACAGGGCTTACATATCAACTCTCAGGTTACACCAATTCTGACTACAGGTTACCTTTTTGACTACTACAGCATTTTTATAATGGTGTTTTATGCGGTATTAATTTATGAGATTGTAGGCGGGTTAAGGAAGTATAACGATGTAAGAAAAACGCAACTAAAGTATATTCTAATAGGCTCACTGCTTTTTGGTTGCACATCCATCTTGGTTAACTTCATTCTGCCGTTTTTTAATATAGTTCCCGTAGCGCCTTACGATGCCCAAAGTTCAATATTTTTTGTGGCCTTCTCGGCTTATGCCATCCTGAAACACAAACTTTTCGATGCCAAAATAATTGCCGCCGAGGTACTGACATTTGTGACCTGGATATTCTTGCTTATCCAACTGCTTCTGGCAGAAAGTCTAAGAGAAGTTTTATTAAATGTAGTACTCCTGGTATTAATTATTTTCTTCGGCACTCTTTTAATACGCAGCGTATTTGTAGAGGTGGAACAGCGTAAAAAACTGGAGAAATTAACAGGCGACCTTAAGGCGGCTAATGATAGGCTGGTAAAGTTAGATGCGTTAAAATCACAATTCCTTTCTTTTGCCTCTCATCAAGTTAAGACGCCTATTACTATAGTTAAGGGTTACGCCAGTCTTATTGCTGATGGCACCTATGGCGCTGTTTCCGATAAGATTAAAGACGTATCTAAAAGAATCGTTGAGACCTCGGACAGAATGGTGAGTCTGGTTAATAACATTTTGGACCTTAGGAAACTTGAAGACGGGCGAATGGATTATAAGTTTGCCGATTTGGATGTAGTCACTTTGGTAAAATCGGTCTCCACCGAACTTAAGTCCATTGCCGACAGGCGTGGATTGGAGTTGAGGACCAGTTTGCCCGATGAAAAATGGCTCGTTAAAGCAGACGAGGAGAAATTAAGACAGGTTATACAGAACCTGATAGATAATGCTTTGAAATATACGGAGAAGGGTTGGATAAGGGTAAGTATGGAAAAGGCAGCCGACCAGGTGCTGGTGGCGGTCTCCGATTCGGGCAGGGGCATATCAAAAGAATTACTGCCAAGACTATTTGAGCAGTGGACCAGGGACTCTAAAGCAGCTAAAGAGATTCAGGGTACGGGCTTAGGTTTGTATATCGCCAAGGAAATTATGAAGGCTCACAGCGGCGAGATATGGGCCGAGAGCCCCGGAGAGGGCAAAGGCTCAACGTTTAATATAAGGTTGAAATTATCCTAGAAAGCCCTTATAATCCGCACATATGGAACTTAAGGTAGAAAAACGAGATTTGCTCGGTAAGAAAGTTGAATCTCTGCGAAAACAGGGCTTATTACCGGCTGAGCTTTATGGACACGGGGTGGCTAACTCACACTTGTCTATAAACACGAGGGAGTTCGAAAAAATTTATAAAGAGGCCGGAGAAAATACCGTTATAAATGTAACAATTGACGGTTCGGTAAAGCCGGTCTTAATTCAGGATGTGCAGTTCCATCCTGTGAGTGGGGATATAGAATCCGTTGATTTTTATGAAGTCAGAATGGACGAAGAAATAGAAGCCGCAGTGCCCTTGGAATTCGTCGGGGAATCACAAGTTGTTAAAGACGGATTGGGAGTGTTTATTGAGGCAATGGATGAGATTGAAGTAGAGGCATACCCCTCGGACATACCCAAGAAAATTGTAGTGGATATTTCTGTTTTGAAAGCCGTAGGCGACAGTATTTATGTGAAAGATTTATCTATAACCGGTAAATTTACCATTAAAGTTGACCCAGAAACCGTAATTGCGAGTATTGCTGAACTGGAGAAAGAGGAAGAGGTAGCAGCACCGGAAATAACGCCTGATCAGGTAGTTGTGGAAACAGAGGAAAAGAAAGCCGTAAGGGAAGCGGCTAAAGCCACTAAAGGCGAGGATGAGTCTTAAACCAAAAGTTTTACTGGACATAAAGCCATCTTCTGGTACGAGCGTTCACCAGAATCGCAAAAGGTTAATCAATTTAAGTTATAAAAAAACCACCAAGCTTTCTTTAGGCTGGTGGTTTTTACTGCCGGTACTTGCCTTGGTTCCGGTTCTACTTTTAGGCCGGGTGGTCGCTCCTATGACAGCCGGCACTTTGGCTCAGACGGTTGATAAAACCGAGGAGCGCCAAGTATTGGAGTCGGAATTACAGGATTTGGAAAAACAGATCGGAGATTACGAAAAAACAATAAGTGTTTATAAAAGTCAGGGCGCCAGTTTACAGGGAGAAATAAATTCTTTAAACGCGAAAGTTAATAAGCTTAATCTTCAGATAAAAGCAGTCAGCCTTTCCCTGCAAAAGTTGGATGACGAGATATCTTCCACTAACACTCAAATAAACAGTACCGAGATTACCATTGGCTCCACTAAGGAAGTACTTTCTAAATCTCTGCGTTTGGTTTATGAGAGTGATGATAATGGGATGATGGAGATACTACTTAAAAGCCCGCAACTATCGGACTTCTTCACTAACGTTAATGACTTATTGTCTGTTCAGGATAGTTTGAGAGTTTCTTTGGGGCAACTCAAATCTTTAAAAGATGAATTGTTTGATGAAAAGGAAATCCTAGGTTTGCAGAGAGCGGATGCGGCCGCTTTAAAAGCTTACCAAGCTTTACAAAAGAAAGGTGTTGAAGGAACCAAGAAAGAGAAGAATAGTATTTTGAAGACAACCAAAGGCAAAGAATCCGAATATCAGAAACTTCTTGCCGAAACAAAAACTAAGGCGGCTGAGATTAGGAGCAGAATATACAGGCTCTTGGGTGGAGGAGAGTTGCCTTTTGGTGAGGCAGTTAGAATTGCTCAAATAGCGGAGAGGGCAACCGGAGTGAGGGCCGCTTTTATTCTGTCTGTCCTTACTCAGGAATCTGCCGTTAACGGAGTGATAGGTGGGAATTTAGGCAGGTGTTATTATAATACTCCGTGGACTAACGCGAGCGGCACGGTTATGTCTAATTCCCAAAAGCCGGCTTTCTTAGGGATTATGGCCGAAATAAAATCCGACCCCAATACTACACCCGTTTCCTGCCCTATAATTTCGGATGGCTCGTATGGAGGTGCTATGGGACCGGCTCAGTTTATGCCTACAACTTGGGTACCATATAAAGACAAAATAAGTGCTATAACCGGTGGCAGCCCACCTTCTCCATTCAATAATTTAGATGCTTTTACGGCCACGGCACTTTTATTAAAAGATAACTTAACAAAGTGTGGAGCAATATATTCAACTATCTTTTCCAAAGAGAATTGTGCGGCAGCTAGGTATTATGCCGGAGGAAACTGGAGATTATATACTCGTGTAGGAAGATATGGTTATAGGGTGGCCGAACGAGCCCAAGGTTTCGAAGACGATATAGAGCTTCTGGCTAAAAATTAATCAGAATCGGTTTGGGGTTGAGCTTTAGCGAAAGCTTTGACTACGGGGTCTAAATTGCCATTCATTACATCTTCTATATTGTGCCATTTCTTGCCGATACGGTGGTCGGTAATTCTATCTTGGGGGAAATTATAAGTTCTCATTTTTTCGGACCGGTCGGCTGTGCCCACTTGCCCGCGTCTTTCGGCTCCCACCTTTTCCGAATCTCCCACTGTTTTAATTTCATATAGCTTAGCGGTTAAAATACTCATCGCAGCTTCTCTGTTGGCATGTTGAGATCTTTCGGAGCGGGAGCCTACCACAATACCCGTTGGCTTGTGGAGAATTCTAACGGCAGTCTCAACTTTATTGACATTTTGCCCGCCGGGCCCGCCAGCTCTGGAGAAAGTTATTTCCAAATCACCATTATTTATTTGAACTTCTTTGGCTTCTACTTCGGGGAGCACGGCCACAGTCGCGGTTGAGGTATGAACCCTACCGGCTTTTTCGGTGGCCGGTATTCTTTGAACGCGGTGGACACCGGCTTCATTGCGCAAGTCTTCGTAAACTCTTTCGCCTTGCAGCCTCGCAATAAAACTTTTATAACCGCCCAAATCCGAGCGGTTGGAATCAACCACGGAGAATTTCCAGCCACGTCTTTGGGCATATCTTTCGTACATTCTGGCCAGGTCGCCCGCGAAAATAGAAGCTTCCTCGCCACCCGCCCCCGCACGTATTTCGAGTAGTATCTTGTTCGGCGTCATAGTCATTAGTTTATTTAAACATTGATTTTATTGAAAATGGGCGAGGCTCGCCTGATTTATTTAGGCGGCCGGCGCCGGCTCTTATCTCAAGTAAAATTTTATTCGTTACTGCCATAACGGATGGTATAATACACTAGATAATTAGCCCGTTCAATAATCACGATGTTTGTCATTGACGCTTACTCAATCCTAATATTCGTCTCAGCTTCCGTAGTGGCCAGTTTGGCAACAGTAATCTTTTTGGGCAGTAAGAAATTATCTTCGAGATTATTTGCCTTCACTCTTATGATTACTGTCATTTGGATGGTAGGCGTGGGTCTTTTAAAGTCTTCGGCGGGTGAAAATCTTGCCGAACTTTTTGTTCCTCTTACTTACTACTTAGGCGGACTTATCGCCGCTGGTTTTTTCTATTTTTGCCTGACTTTTCCTACGGACGAGAAGCCCAAACGATGGATAGCGCCGCTTATAATATTAATCGAGGTTCTTTTTATCCCGATTTATTACAACGGATTAATTAGTTATGACGCTTTCTATATAGGTGGCATACAAAATTGGAGCTGGCACTTCGGCCCTCTCTGGTTTCTTTTTGATATATTTTTCAACGGCTTTTTTATACTGGGCTTGACTAACTTATATAGGAAATACCTGAGCTGGCCGGAGGGCACTGATAAAACCAATCTTAAGTTTATGTTCTGGAGCATGGTGGTGGCTTTAATCCCGGCAAGTATTGTGAATATTATTTTGCCTCGCTTGGGTTATCAGGAATTAAACTGGTTTGGTCCGGTTTCCAGCTTGGCTTGGGTTTCCATATTTTCTTACTCTATTTTTAGATATCGACAGATGGACGTTAAGGCTATAGCCGCAGAGGTATTTGTGCTTGTGATGTCTATAGTTCTTTTGGGAAACGTTTTTATTGGAGCCACCTTAGGAGCTATCGGCCGGTCTTTTATATTTCTCGCTTTTACATTAATAGGCTATTTCTTCATAAGAAGTATTCTTAAAGAGAGCGAACAGAAAGATAAACTAAAGAAATTAAATGACCAGCTTAATGATTTTAACCATAACCTTCAACAGAAAGTAGACGAACAGACTAAAGAGGTTAAACAAGCCTACGAAGTGGAAAAGAAAGCCCGTATAGAACTGGAAGACTTAAATAAAGCCAAAGACCAATTC
>MHJB01000016.1 GCA_001817805.1 Candidatus Colwellbacteria bacterium RIFCSPLOWO2_12_FULL_43_11
TACTTTCCATGACACTTCTTGTACTTCTTGCCACTACCGCAGGGACAAGGGTCATTGCGGCCGACTTCCTTCAGCTCAACCGTTGGCTTTACGGCTTGTGGCGCCGGTTCATCCTTCATCTTCTCCAATTTAAAAATATTATTAAAAACCCAAGCTTCCAGATTAGCCATCAGCGAATCAAACAACATCTTACTTTCACGCCTGTATTCCACAAGCGGATCCTTCTGCCCGTAAGCCCTTAGACGAACCGATTCAACCAAAGCCTCAATGTCTTCCAAGTGATTCATCCACAGAAAGTCCAAGACAGAGAGAAACTGTCTACGCGGAACGCTGAAATTCTCATATTTATCAATCCTTTCCGTAACTACCTCTCTGCCATCTTCAATATCTTTGACTTCCAAGCCGGCCTCTTTAAAGACCTTAACCAATTCCTCTTGCTGTAATTCACTTTTTTCGAGCGCCTCGAAATAATTGAAAATCATCTCTTCAAAGAAAGCTTTTAAGTCTGCTTTATCAAAAGAGGTAAGAATCCGCTGCCGCTTGCCATAGAAATTAATTCTCTGTTTATTCAATACATCATCGTAATCCAAAAGATGTTTACGGGAATCAAAGTGGAAGCCCTCTATTTTACTTTGTGCCTGAGAAACCGAGCGGCTTACGATTTTATTTTCTATCGGCACATCGGCAGGCAAATTAAATCTCTCCATTAATCTCTTGATGCCATCACCTCCGAAAATACGCAATAAGTCGTCTTCCAGTGATAAGAAAAATCTGGATGACCCGGGATCTCCTTGCCTGCCGCTTCGTCCCCTTAACTGATTATCAATACGTCTTGCTTCATGCCGTTCGGTGCCAATCACATGCAAGCCGCCCGCATCTTTTACTTCCGTTGCCTCTTCTTTAGTTGGCGGATTGCCTCCCAAGATAATGTCGACTCCTCGGCCAGCCATATTCGTTGCAACCGTTACCGCTCCCTTCCTACCTGCCTGGGCAATAATAGCAGCTTCACGCTCGTGATTTTTGGCATTCAAAATTTCATGAGGCACGCCGTTGGCCTTTAAATAATTTGATAAAATTTCATTTTTCTCTATGGACACGGTGCCGATTAAAACCGGTTGTCCGGCCTCGTGTTTTGCCTTAACCTCTTTGGCTACCGCGGTATACTTAGCGTCCAAATCCTTATAAATCGCATCAGGCATGTCCTCTCTCATTAAAGACTTGTTTGGAGGGATGCTTACTACCTCCAGGTTATAAACTTTGTGAAACTCTTCAGCCGAGGTTTGTGCGGTACCGGTCATGCCGGCAATCTTCTTATACAGACGGAAATAATTCTGTAACGTTATCTGGGCCAAAGTCCTTGTCTCATCATTAACTCTCACATTTTCCTTAGCCTCAACCGCCTGATGTATCCCCGAAGACCACCGGCGGCCCGGCATCAAACGGCCCGTGAACTGGTCGACAATTAAGACCTCTCCGTCTCTTACCACATAGTCCCGGTCTCTAAGGAAAAGCGCTTTGGCCTTAAGGCTGGCTTCCAAGAAATGAACCAGTCTCAAGTTCTCCATACCATATAGATTTTTAACACCCGTCATAGCTTCAATCTTATTGATACCCGGCTCTAAAATCTCTGCCGATTTCAACTTTTCATCTACCATGTAATCTTCTCCTTCTTCCAGGCGCGCTACGGCCCTCGCAAAAAGCTTGTAATGATCGGAAGACTCTCTATCGGACACGGAAATGATTAAAGGCGTTCT
The DNA here is from genome assembly GCA_001817805.1 of Candidatus Colwellbacteria bacterium RIFCSPLOWO2_12_FULL_43_11. Lineage (GTDB taxonomy): Bacteria > Patescibacteriota > Minisyncoccia > UBA6257 > Colwellbacteraceae > 2-12-FULL-43-11. The sequence continues at coordinate 1,755 of MHJB01000016.1, forward strand.
CGCTTCGTCAATTAAAATTGAATCAACCTCGTCAATAATGGCATAGTTCAGTTGTCTTTGAACCTGATTCACCACATCCGGCACTAAATTATCCCTTAAATAATCAAACCCAAATTCATGGTTAGTGCCATAAGTGATATCTGCCAAATACGCTTCACGGCGGGTACAGGGAGGTAAAAACTCCTCTTGCACCAGGAAACTGCCGGTAGTATCTCTCTCTTTATCAATAAGCTTTTCACCTTCCGGGGCTACATGCCAGTTAGGGTCATATATAAGAGCTCCGTCATGAATGAGACACGCGGCGCTTAATCCCAAAAAGTTATAAATCTGACCCATCCAAACCAAATCTCTTTTGGCCAAATAATCGTTCACGGTTACCACATGAACCCCCTCACCGGGCAAAGCATTAAGATAAATTGGCAAAGTAGCCGCTAAGGTCTTGCCTTCGCCCGTAGACATTTCCGCTATTCGGCCAAGATGCAAAACTGCGCCACCCCATAGTTGTACGTCATAATGCCGCTGGCCCAAAGTACGCCTGGCGGCTTCTCTTACTAAGGCGAAAGCTTTGGGCAAAATTTCATCCAGGTTTTCCCGCTTAGCCGAATTTTTTAATTTCTTACCTTCTTCTTTAAGACCCTCATCGGATAACTTTTTTAACTCCTCTTCTAAAGAGTTAATTATATCTATTGACTGTGGTCTCACACCGGCAGAATTAAAAACACTGCCCCATAAACTTGATAAGGACATATAATTTACTTAGTCTTATACTTTTCTATCTCTCGCTTCAATTTATCCTTTACGGCATCTATCGCGGCCCTAACATCATCACTGTCTTCCTCCGCTCGCAATACCTCCCCCGGTAAATCCAAATTGGCATCCACGTGATAAACCTCATCGCCATGCTTATGATGCCTGGAAGACCTGGCTACCTCAATTCTCACTTGAATGCTATCGCCTTCCAAAAACTGGAGATATTTGTCCAAATCACCTATTTTCTCTTCTATATAAACTTTTAGCGGCCCCGTAAGTTCTAAACTGGTAGCCTTAATAATAATTTTCATTGCTATCTCATTATAGAAACTCAGCCACAAATAGCAAACCGAGCACTCAACGCTTTGAGTGCTCGGTTACGGCCGCTAAATCAGTTATCTCTTTCTCTTCTTGGAGGTCTTCTTAGAACTCTTTTTTGAGCTCTTCTTGGAACTCTTCTTAGCAGCTTTCTTTTTCTTAGCCATTTGTATTTTCCATTGCATTTGGCTTGTCGACTATCAAACCAATTTATTTTTTAAAACGAACTCCTTACCTAAATTGTAGAACAAATCGGAAATAAAAAGAAGTGTGGATAACTTCCATTGTTGTTTGCGAAGTCATTTTTGACTGAGCAATCACAACAATGAGAACCCCGCACTTAAACAATAGCCGTTTAAGTGCGGGGTATTAAGTTTTGTAGCTGAAATTTTCTCGCTTTCAGCTCGGATTTTCAGGCAAAATTAAAATTTCTTCCTCCAGCTTGATATCAAACTTGTCATAAACTTCCACTTTAACGAGATTAATCAAATCTTTGACATCCTGTGCTTCCGCATCCAGAACATTAACAATAAAATTGGGATGCTTGGGAGATATCATTGCCCCTCCGCAAGAAACCCCTTTTAAACCGGTTTCGGCTATAAGAAATGCCGTGGGGATTACGGGAAACGGGTCCTGTTTGATGACTTTTTTAAATCTTTCCAAATCCAGATTTTTGTAACTGGCTACAGGGACGTTTTTAAAAATACTACCCACATTAGGATGCTCCATGGGATGCCTCTCTCGCCTGTAATTAACCCTACCCTCAATCTCTTTCTGTATTGTCTCCTTATTTCCGGGCTTCAAAGCCAAGGTGGCTTCCAGGATAATTTCATTGCCCTTGGTTTTGAAAACGCTCGTCCTGTAATCAAAAGAGCATGAGCTCCTGTCACGCTTAATAACTTCTAACTTATCCATATCGAAACTTACTACTTCTTTTATGGAGTCTTTGGTTTCTCCGCCGAAAGCTCCGGCATTCCCCCTGATAGCCCCGCCTAAAGTTCCCGGTAAGCCCCCGGCCCACTCCAAGCCACTAAGCCCGCGTGATAAAACAATTGGTAAAAGTTCGGATATGAGTATGCCGGCCCCGGCAGTAACTTCATCGCCTTGAAATTCAAGTGTGCCTGAAACCGGTTTTATTATTAAGCCTTCAAACCCGTCATCGGGCCACAAGATATTGGTGCTGCCTCCCAAGATAAAAAGAGGAATGCTCTTTTGCTTCGCCTCAACTACCGCTTCGCTAATTTCGCTTATATTCTTAGGCCTCAGAAAAAATTCAGCTTCCCCTCCTATTCTAAAACTGCTTAATTTCTTTAGACTGACTTTACGTTCCATTATTTAAATAAGAGATATTAAATTCCTTGTTACGACTTCGCTCGCCTGCCTGCCGGTAGGCAGGGCCCAAGTGAAAATGATTACATTTTCACTTGGCTCTCTCGCTCGTCGTAATAAAAAGGACGACAGTGGTGACCTCCTAATTTGTTGTTAAGTGAGTGCTCAACCTGCCGTCCAAAACTATTTTACCCCGTTAGAAGTAATACATCAAACTATATCTGCCAACGCATAAGTACATTGGACTTCTGGCGCAGTGTACCGGCACGTTAGGCATTACTCCAGCCCACGGCCTCTTCTTCGTCAAACTCCCTATAAGTCAGCCGATGTATAAAAACCTGGAGATTTTTAGAGACGGTGACCGGCCTGGAATCGGACATAGAGGAATTTAACCCCAAGGCCACCTCTTGGGCCTGATAGGGCGTAGGGGCGGAAACTAAAATTCTAAAGTTAGCCGATGCCCTGGATTGCCCCCCATACTTAACTATTAACTGTATCACCGCTCCTTCACCTACAACATTAATTCTTGAGAAATCGATTGAAGCCAAATCGAGTGAAATCAAGTTTACGCTCTTTAGATAAAAGCCTAAATGACTCCCACCCGAGTGATAAATATTGTAATCATCTGCCTCCTCTGCTCCGGTTTGAGCTATAACTTGGGCCACGTGCGTTTTAGGCACCGATAGATAGAAGTGTTTATCTTTGCCTAAATGATGAACCGCTACCTCAAAAACAAAAGGCACGGGTAGATTCTCCAATAAATCTTTGGCCTTATGACTTTCAAAAAAATTAGCCGGAATTTCCAAGAGGACGAAACGGCGGCGCAAGAAAAATTTATGTCGCAATACGCGCGATGCGGGCATTGCCGTTAACAGAAGGAGCATAAAAACGATTATTAGAGCAATAGTTGTTGGAGTAAGGTAGAAAGGCATTGTAATATACTTATATTATGTCCAAAGAATACAAATTACTCTTAGTTGTATTAATTATAGCCGCAGGGTTGCGTGTTGCCAATCTTGCCTCTTTACCACCGGGCCTCTACCCCGATGAAGCCATGAACGGCAGTAATGCCCAAGAAGCTTTAACTACCGGAGATTTCAAAATTTTTTATCCGGAAAATAACGGCCGTGAAGGATTGTTTATGAACATTCAGGCGATGTTTGTCGCTACTCTTGGCAACAAGCCCTGGGTTTTAAGACTCCCCAGCGCTATATTCGGAACATTTACGGTATTGGGTTTATATTTTTTGGCACGTGAGCTTTTCAGAAAAAAAGATACGATTATACCGATTGTTGCGTCGTTCTTACTAGCCACTAACTTTTGGCATATTAATTTTTCCCGTATCGGTTTCCGAGCTATCATGGCTCCGTTCTTTCTCGTCTGGGGCCTATACTTCTTCATTAAACTGAAGGAAAGTAAAAGGAGGTTTCTCTATGCGGTTATGGGCGGAGCACTCTATGGCTTAGGGTTTTACTCTTATATAGCTTACCGGGCAACCCCAGTTATTATGCTTATCGCTATGATTTATCTTTGGTTTGAAGCTAGAGATAAAAACGAACTTAAAGATTTCTATAAGGCCACAGCTCTTTTTATCATCACATCAATATTGGTAGTGCTACCGCTTGCCCTATACTTTTTAGATAATCCAGGGAGCTTCTTGGGTCGGACAACTCAAGTGTCGGTTTTTAGTTCAGACTCGCCTATTAAAGACTTGGCTCTAAACAGCTTGAAAACCTTGGGCATGTTTAATTTCGCCGGGGATTATAACTGGAGGCACAATATTTCGGGGCAACCGGAACTCTTCTGGCCAGTCGGTCTCTTATTCATCTTGGGAACCGTACTAACTATTAAATCTGCCTTTAAAAAAGATATAAGCAAGAAAGACGTTAGATGGCCGGCACTTATAACTCTCGGTTGGTTCGGTGTGGCCGCCTCGCCCGTAGTTGTCTCTAACGAAGGTCTACCTCACGCCTTAAGAGCAATACTTATGATACCTCCGGTCGTTATTATGGCTGCTTGGGGAGGCGATTTTATTTACCGAAACATTAAAGAAAGGTTCTCGGTAGAAACAACAAAAAAAATCGTAGCGATTATGGCCATTCTTATGGTAATAGAAGCCTGGCACAGCTACTTCGTAGTCTGGGGCAAAAACCCAAACACTGCTGACGCTTTCAGCGCCAACTACGTAAAACTGGCCGAAGAAGTAAACCAAATGCCGATTTTAACGTCTAAAGTGATAGTAGTAAATGCCTCTGGCATTGATGTAAGAGGTATACCTATGCCTGCCCAAACAGTAATGTTTTTGACAAACTCTTTTACGGAAGAAGGAAGATTAAATAAAAATATATCTTATATTACTCCGGAAAAGCTGAAATTGATTTCATTACCGCCCGAGTCGGTAATTAGGTTTCTGAACGAGGAGTAATTAGAGACTATTTATATCTGAGTCCACTTGCTGAAATTCTCCGTCCAATTCATCCAGGCCTATGCCATCAATAGACTGGTTAATGGAGGTTGTAGTGTCTTCCGTCAAAGCCTGCGGTTCCGTGTTTATAACCGGAGTGTTTTCTACCGGAGCCGATACATTAGGCTGCATCATCCAAAAAGACAAACCGACTACAACCGCTACCCCGATTACTGTCGCTATGATGTAAAAATTTTTGTTCATAGTTTTAGTTATAAATTAATTATTATTGTTCTTGGGACGGAGACGTGCTGTCTTCATCCACCCTTGGAATTTGGGCTAAAGTAGTCGCTGCCTTTCTTACCGCTTCCTTTGCGGCTTTTACAGCTTCTCTAACGACAGTCAAGTTATCATGAAGACACTTACGAGCTTTGCCTATATCTACTCTGAGGTTGTTTTCGGTAGTTACGGTTACTATACAAGTATTTCCGGCCTGCACCTGAACCGCACTACGAGCACTAGTTATTGAGCTAAGAGCATCGGTTATGGCCGTGCGCACGGTACTCACATCTAATCCTCTACCCTCTGCCTTATCGGCCCTGGAAGCAATCCTTTCTAAAACATCCTCTAGCCTATCTAGTACGTTGGAGAAGTGGTCGAGCATACGGGCATTAAGCTCATCCAACCTGACATCAATTCTTTCCACAACCTCTCTCCTTCTTTCATCCTTCACTTTCTGGAGTTGCGCCCTTAAAGCTTCTCTTTTGTCTTGTATTTCTCCTTGGAGTTCGGCTTTTTCGGCATCCATACGTGTCTTAAAATCATCACGCATTTCCATTATTTCAGACCTAACCCTCTCACGATCGGTTTCTAATGTATTCCCTGTTGTAGTGCCAGTTTGAGCCGACACGGGGAAAGCCAGAAAAACCGCTAAAAACGAGTAAATAAGTAATTTCTTCATTTTTTATATTTTATATATTTGACCTTTAGTTAACGCCTACGAATATTATAGCAAACTTATGTTTAAAAACACACTAAACTTTAAGCCACCCACCTACCACTACCCCGGCTATTATGGCCCCTCCGCCCGTTAAAAGCATCTTAACGCCATGCTTAAACTTACTTGTTTTAGAGAATTCTGCGCCAACCATTCCTAATATGAAAAGGCAAACCAAAGATAAGCCTACCGAAATTTTTAAAGCCGTGTTTACCTCCCAAAAAAGATAAGGCAGAAGAGGAACGAAACCCGAAAAAACATATGAGGCGAACATAACTAAACTGCCTATAAGCGGCTCACGCGAAGAAACATCTCTCCGCTTCACGTACTCTTCAGCGGACTCTTCCGACATAAAACTGCCCACACCCATAGAAAAAGCTTCCACAAAAATTAATACTGCGCCGGTAACTACGATTGTGGAAGCATTAACTCCGGCGGTAGCAATACCCGAAAGTAAACCAACGGTAGAAGCTAAGCTGTCTTCAACTCCGAAAACGAAGTTTCTTATATATAACGCCTTAACCCATTTCATTGTTCTTCTTAATAGTTTATGGCCTTTTCCCTTCTAAGCAAAGCTAACTTTTTAGCCCTACCTCTGTTATACCCTCCCAAAGTCCCATCGCTTTTTATTACCCGGTGGCAAGGAATTGATTTTTTGAAATTACTTTTTAAAACAGTGCCTACCGCGCGGTAGGCCTCGGGGCTTCCCGCTTTTCGTGCCACCTCCTTATAAGTTAAAGTCTTGCCTTTAGGTATGGCTTTAACAACAGCTAATACTTTTTCTTTAAAACTCGCCATATTTATAAAGTGGGCATTTATCGTGGGCGTGACGTTTCGCCGAACAATATTTACGTCCATAGTCTATCAGCCTATAGGTAAATAAAAACCACTCCTCTTTCGGCAAAATAGCCACTAAGTCTTTTTCTATTTTATTAGGATCTGTTTCGTCCGTAAGCCCCAACCTCTTAGAAAGTCTTTTAACATGAGTATCCACCGCGATTCCCTCCACTACTCCGTAAGCATTGCCCAAAATGACATTGGCGGTTTTTCTGCCTACTCCGGGAATAGTAAGCATCTGCGCCATTGTTTTGGGTAATTTGCCGCTGAATTTATCTTCAACAAATTTCGCCCCGGATAAAATACTTTTCGCCTTATTATGATAGAAACCGGTAGGTTTTATATCTTGCTCAAATTCACGCTTCTCCGCTTTTAAATAATCTTTAAATCTTGGATACTTTTTAAATAATTTTTGAGTTACTTCGTTAACCTTTTTATCGGTACACTGAGCCGATAAAACCACTGCCACATAAAGCTCCCAATTATTGGAAAATTTTAGGGCAATTTTCGCTTGCGGGAAAAGCTTCTTAAGTTCGGTGTTTATTTTTAGCGCCCTCTTTTTAAGCTCTTCAAACTCCCTTTCGCCTAATTCCTTCTTCATAAAACCTAACTAATTGGCAACTCAATAGTGAATCTTGAACCCCTATCCCTTCCCTCCGACTCGGCATAGATTTTACCTTCGTGAGCTTGGATGATGTTTTTGGTAACAGCCATACCGATACCACGACCTGTGGCGTAGAGCTTTTCGGCCTCTTTACCCCTTTGAAAATACTGATTAAAGAGCTTACTTAACTCTTCGGAAGTTAAACCAATGCCGGTATCTTCAATGACTATTTTATATATTTGCCTGTCTTTCTCTATTGGATGGACCATTCTCACGCCCGTAATGGTTAAACTTCCATTGGGCTTATTATATTTAATGGCATTATCAATTACATTAACCAATGCCTCTCTTATCTTGTGTTCGTCTAAGTTCAAAGCCGTACCGTCTTCCGTATTCACTTTAATAGATAAATTCCTTTTCTGTATCTCCGCTTCCAACTCTTTAAGCACACTGTCCACTAGCGTCTTAATCTTAACTTGAGTTTTGCTCAAAATACTCTTCCCTACCTCCATCTGGGAGATGTCCAGGAGTTCG
>MHJB01000017.1:0-3976 GCA_001817805.1 Candidatus Colwellbacteria bacterium RIFCSPLOWO2_12_FULL_43_11
TTACTATTAATCAGAATTAATTTCTTCTCTCTACGCCAACCCTTGACTTCACCTTCTCTTTTTCTGGCCTCACGCAAAGTTTTATAACTTTCGGAATACTTCAAAATTACTGGACGACGGATTTTCGTATAATGTGCACCGAATTTGGATTTGTTGTGTTGATCTAATCTCCTTTTTAAATTGTTAGTACAGCCAACATAGAGAGAATTATCTGAACATTCGAGAATGTATACATAGTACATGATTATATTCCCTCGTCGGCTTTCCTCCTCGGGATGATTGAAATTCTATCCCTCACGCTGATGCGCTCTGGATGAATTTCTAATCAGCTGCGGGGCCTGGGCTCGAACCAAGATACCATGCTTCAGAGGCATGTGTCCTACCATTAGACGACCCCGCAATGCTCGCTGAAAGCTTACAACCAAAAGCGGTTTTTTAACATAAATATGTAAGATTTCCCGCTTATTGTGCTAAAATACTAACATGCCCAACGAGCGTTCGTCTATTGAAAAAGAAATATCCTTACCCTCATCGGATATTTCCATAATTAAACTGGTTGATTCTATTGTAACCGACGCTTATAACTCCCGGGCATCGGATGTCCATATTGATCCGGGCGAAGAAAAGGTACACGTTAGATTCAGAATTGACGGCGTTATGCATAATATTTTCGCTCTGCCTAAAGATATTCAGGAAGAGATAATCAGCCGCATCAAAGTGCTTTCGGGGCTTCGTACCGATGAACACCAAGCCGCTCAAGACGGAAGATTTAAATTCAAAACCGGTGATAAATCTTTTGACGTAAGAGTTTCAATCACCCCTACCTATTACGAAGAAAATGCCGTGATGCGTATTCTGGCCGAACCGGAACAAGGTTTTTCCGTAGATAATTTGGGTTTTTCCAAAAGGAATCTGGCCACAGTTAAAAAGAATATTGCCAAGCCTTACGGCATGATTCTGGTTACCGGGCCTACGGGCTCGGGCAAAACCACTACTCTTTACACTATTCTTAAAGAGCTTAATCAACCGGCGGTTTCCATTATTACAATCGAAGACCCGATAGAGTATTCCATTGAAGGCATTGAGCAGATTCAGGTGAATCCGAGAACCGGTTTAACTTTCGCGAACGGTCTAAGGTCCATCTTAAGACAAGACCCTAACGTCATCATGGTTGGCGAAATCCGTGACGAGGAAACTGCCGGCATCTCTGTTAACGCGGCCCTAACCGGCCACTTAATACTTTCCACGCTTCACACCAACGATGCCGCAACGACCTTGCCCCGGCTTTTGGATATGGGCATAGAACCGTTTCTTATAGCCTCAACTGTTAATATTGCCATGAGCCAAAGACTGGTTAGAAAGTTATGCAATGTCTGCAAATATAAAAAAGAATTGGCTCCGGAAGAAATTAAAAGTTTAGAAACTTCTCTGCCCAAAACTTATCTTAGGGGCAGTAATTTAGCTGACAAAACTTTTTACGAAGGGAAGGGTTGTAAGGAGTGTGACAACAGCGGTTACTTTGGGAGAATTGCCATACACGAAGTGTTGGAAGTTACCGAAAGTTTAAGAAAGGCGATTGTTGCCCAATCAACTGCCAATACTATTAGGGACATCGCCGTTTTGGAAGGTATGATTCCGATTGTCCAAGATGGATTGGAGAAAGCCGAACAAGGCATAACCTCAATTGAAGAAGTCTTAAGGGTAATGCATGAATAAATGAAGAAGTTTCTGGAAAAGATTAGAGATTCTTTTGTTAGAGTTCCTCTCTCCGAGAAAATACTTTTTGCCAAACAGTTGTCTATGATGTCCAAGGCCGGTATTAGTACCATCGAAAGTCTGGGAATAATCAAACGTCAAGTTAAGAGCCGTGGGTTCGCCCGTGTTATCGACAAAGCCATTAAAGAAGTAGAGAATGGTCAATCGCTTTCAACCGCCTTTAGGCATTTCGGCAACGTCTTCGGAGATCTATTTGTAAATATTGTCGCCCTGGGAGAGACGAGTGGTACTTTATCGGAAAATCTTGCCTATTTATCGGCTGAGCTCAATAAAAGCAGGCAACTTAAATCAAAAATCAGGTCGGCTATGGTTTACCCGGTAATTATTATGATTGCCACCATCTCGGTCATATCTATTCTTGTTTTCTTTGTTTTGCCCAAACTGACCTCGGTTTTCACAACGCTTAAAATAGATTTGCCTATAACGACCAGAATCCTTCTGGGGACGGTAAACTTTATACAAAATTACTGGCCTCATTTAATCGGTGGCTTCGTGAGTTTTATTGTTATTATGATAGTTCTTTCTAAAATACCCGGGGTAAAATACGTAATGCACCGCACGATGCTCTCCCTCCCCATAGTGGGCAAGATTTCCAAAAATTATAATATGGCCGTAATGACGAGAACCATGGGACTGCTTCTAAAAAGCGGTATGAAAATATTGGAAGCGCTCTCCACCACTTCTACGGTTGTTTCCAATGTGGTTTATAAAAGAGCTTTATCCGAATCAGTGGAAAATATAAGGCGGGGAGAAGCTCTGTATAAATATTTGGAAGAACACATACATGTCTTTCCGCCAACCATGGTTCATATGATTGAAATAGGAGAGCGAACGGGTAGTTTGGATGCCAATCTTATTTACTTGGCTGAATATTATGAAAACGAGGTAGACGAAACGGTTAAAAACTTGTCGGGTATACTGGAGCCGGTTTTACTTATTATTATGGGCCTCATTGTCGGCTTCGTTGCTATTTCGGTTATTACGCCAATTTATAGTATCTCAAGAGGTGTTAAGTAAGCGCCGCAACCCATTGAAAATCACGATGAGAAAAAAAGATTTAAAATCTAGCCAAGATAAAAAGTCCCTAAATCCTAAATCCTATATTCTAAATTCCAGTACAGGGTTCACGCTTTTGGAAATCCTAATAGTCCTCGGGCTTATGGTTGTAATAATAGGTATTGGCAGTTTTGCCGGCGTCAATTTTTATAAAACCTTCGCCTTAAATTCCGAAAGAGATATAGTGGTGAGTTCTCTTGTCAAAGCCAGGAATAAAGCCATGAATAATTTCAATGAATCACAACAAGGCCTGCATATCGATGCTACCGGTTACACTATTTTTCAAGGTTCTTCTTACGCTTTAAGAAACCAGACTTATGACGAACTCATGAGTAAAAATAACTTTGTAACCTCTAGCGGTCTGCAGGATATTGTTTTTGATAAATTGACCGGCAATTTAACGACTGCAGAGGGCAGTATTGTCTTATCAACGAGCGATGGGTCGAGAACTATTTCTTTAAACAATGAAGGCAGAATTGATTGGTAGCTCCTTAGTTGGTAGTTCATGGTGGGTAGTAAATAGTTAAAATGAAAAAAACTAAAAACTATAAACTGAAAACTATAAACTCCGGTCAGTCCACTCTGGAGCTCTTAGTGGCTCTGGGCTTAATAATTTTAGCCATCTCTAGTATGGGCATAGTCTATTTTAGCAGTCAGTCCATTTCTATCGATACGGAGTTAAGCGACCTGGCTCTCTTAAAATCGAGAGAAGGCCTGGAAGACGCGAGAGCCGACGCTAGAGAAAATTGGGCGGGTCTTACTACAAACTCAGAAAGCGATGGCCAATTCACGAGAGATATAATAGTGGAAAATATAAGTAACTATGAAAAGTATGTTACTTCAAAGGTAAGTTGGCTGACCGACCCTCTTCGTCCGCAAAAAGTAGAGCTCACAACGATTCTCACTGATTGGGCCACTTCTTCCGACGAAGGTGGCGGGAGCGGACCTATAGGGGAATGGAATAATCCAAGAACTGCCGGCACTATCGACCTCGGTCCCGGGAACGAAGGTACCGACCTCGCTGTAATAGAAAACACGGTCTTTATAGTGGCAGACGCGTCAGACCCCAAAAAACCGGATTTTTATAGTATAAATGTTACGAACATCGATGCCCCCGTTGAAAGAGCAAACGTTGATATAGGTA
>MHJB01000017.1:4061-6453 GCA_001817805.1 Candidatus Colwellbacteria bacterium RIFCSPLOWO2_12_FULL_43_11
TTCCAATCCTGATTTTCCGGCTCTCGCCGGGCAAAGCTCTTTACAACTAAACGGGCAAGAGGGGCTAAGCGTTTTTGCTTTGGATAACTACGCCTATTTGGGCTCTGCCGCCTCTTCCGGAAGTGAATTACAAATATTTGACGTTAGTAACCCCACCGGCCCGAATCTTGTCGGGTCCATAGAGATTGGCGCCGACGTGAATGACATTTACGTTTACAGAAACAGGCTCTATTTGGCCACTTCAAAAACAACCGCCGAAATATTGATTTTTGATATCGCTAACCATGCAAGCCCAAGTCAAATTGCCACTTTTGATTACACCGATACTCCCGGGCTTTCCGTTTTTGCTAATAGTTTTAATGACTTTTATGCGGGCATAGGAAACACATTCGTCATAGTAAACTCAACTAATTTATCTTCACTCTCCTTAATGGGCTCTTATGGGGCTGACGGTCCGGTAAACGACTTATATATTCGTGATTATCTGGCCTTCCTGGCTACTGCTAATAGTACCGCCGAGTTCCAGGCGTTAAACATAACCAATAAAGCGACACCGACTTTGCACTCTTCTTATAATTTCCCACAACTGGGTACGGGGATAACCTATCGTGATAATGTTGTTTACACTTCAGTGAGAAGCAACGACGCGTTAAGAATCATAACTTCCCAATAAATGCGAAAACTATCAACTACCAACTACAAGCTACAAACTGGTTTCACTCTCATCGAAACCATCATTTACGCCGCCTTATTTTCCACCATTATCGGTTTGGTCATAGGCGCGGTTTATCAAATTGTTGATGGCAGTGGCGCTTTGGAGAAAAGTATTACTACGGATACGGAAGCCCATTTCTTAACCAGAAAAATAGAGTGGGCCTTAAGTAGTGTCTCGGTTATAAATTTGCCGGCCTCAGGCGCTACTGGGGCGACATTATCGGTAGATAAAGTAAGTTACGCGGAAAATCCCATAATTTTTGATTTGGATGCAAATAATTTAAGAATCAAAAAAGGAGCCGGTAACCCCATAATACTGAATAGTTCTAATGTAGTGATAAGCGACCTTCAATTCCAACATTTGGCTCCGGGTACTTACAGGCCGGCCGCTGTTCAGTTTTCTTTTAAAGCCAACGGCGAGAATTATTCAACAACGATATATCTTCGAAAGTAAAATGAATAAAACTAAATTCTATATTCTATATTCTAAATTCTCCCGCTCTCGCGGCGGCTATATCGCCTTAACTTCGGCAGTCATCATAGTAATGATAATAATTTCCATTATTTCTGCTTTAAGCCTAGCCAGCTACTTTAGCCGGTCTAATATCCTAACTTCCGAATTCAAAGACTTAAGTTTGGGTTTGGCCGAAGGCTGTGCCGAAAAAGCTTTGCTCAAGTATTCCCAAGACAGTTCTTATATAGGCAATGAAAACATACTTATTGGTGGAAGGCAGTGCTCTATCTTACCGATTGAGACATCGGGCAGTAATAAAATAATCAAAACCGAAGCCACCGTAGAAAGCGTCACCTCTAATATCAAAGTGACAATAAACGCCGCTGACATGACGCTTATCTCTTGGGAAGAACTCGCTAGTTTTTGAGCTCCATTAGAGATTTCTGCTATAATAAATTAAGAGGTTCGTTTTAATTAATCTACTACGAAGCCTGCAAAAGTGAACAATATACAAGAATGATAGGACAATATCCAAAATCTGGCCCTAGTAAAAAATATCTATATTCTAAATTCTATATTCTAAATTCTAATAAAGGATTTACCTTAATAGAAATAGCCATTACCGTTGCTATCGTGGGGGTTCTTTTGGGGATAATTATCTTTGCCATAAATCCGGCTCAATATTTAGCGAGAGGCAGAGATACCCAAAGAAAAGGCGACTCCTTATCCATTCTTAGTGTTATCGGCCAGAGAGCGGCTGATAATAAAGGTGTTTTTGAAACCGGCTGCGCCGCGGGAGTTATTCCCGCTACAACTACCAAGATGGCGACCGGTGTGGGCAATTACGATATCGGCCCTTGTCTTGTTCCAGCATATCTTTCAAAGCTGCCTTTTGACCCTACGGCTACCGGTGCACACTGGACTTCAACCACCGATTACGACACGGGCTATAATTTATCTAAAGATGTCACTACGGGTAGAATTACCATAAGCGCCCCGAGCGCCGAATTGGAAGTAATAACCTACACGAGATAAAACATGGAATTTATCGTTTCCCCATATTCTATATTCTAAATTCTAAAGTACGATGAGAACTACTCACGACATACGACATCCAATAAGAGATCAAATTAAAGCGGTTAGCGAAACCAGTAAACGCTATTACAATTGGTTCAGGATTTTTGTGAGAACTTCCGAATACGGATTGATTGTTGTAATTGCTCT
>MHJB01000017.1:6764-6973 GCA_001817805.1 Candidatus Colwellbacteria bacterium RIFCSPLOWO2_12_FULL_43_11
CAACTTCCCGAACCTGCCGGAGCCAAAGACGAGCTGCCGCCAACTCCGGAACCACCAAATAATTCTGCAGACAAAGACAATAAAGAAAATAATAAAGATAAGAAAAACGAACCTTCTACTTGGCTTAATAATGTTGGCAATTTCTTATCTTTACTGAAGCTTAACGTACCCGTATTCGCTCAAACGGAAGGGGGCGGGCCGCCTGCAGA
>MHJB01000017.1:7018-9826 GCA_001817805.1 Candidatus Colwellbacteria bacterium RIFCSPLOWO2_12_FULL_43_11
TCCACCATCCGCACCAGTTGAAACGCCACCCGAACCGGCAACTCCAACCGAACTGAGTGAGCCCGCTCCGGAAGAACCGGTTGTAGGGGAAACACCAACCGAAGAAGTTATTGAAGATATCCCAGTTGAAGAGACTCCAGCCGAAGAGCCTACTCCGCAGGAAGAAATAATTCTTCCTTCCGTAGATGGCGAGCCTGCCTCGCCGACAGGCGGGCCTGCCTCGCTTGACGCAAGTCAAGGCGGGCCTTCCACACCTCCAACCGCAGAACCCCAAGAGCAGGTTTCTATTTTCACTTTAAGGAAGAATATGGTTATTTCAGATTTTAAGCCGGAAGAAGAAAGGGATGCAGCCTCGGAGATTGAATCAATAAAACTAAACCTGTCTATGGGTATAACCGGCAGAATTAACGAGGACGATGAGCTGCTCGTTGGTTACAAAGTAGGAGACGGAGGAAATTGGAAACAATTGGAGGCCTTCACGCAAAATCACGACTATTCCAATTTTAGAAATGGCGATTATTTTAGTTATGACTTGCCGGCCGATGTTGATTTATCCCAACTTAAAGTTGAAATATTTAGTCTTTCCAATAACGATTCGGCAGCCCCTGGTTACGAACCGCTACCAATTTACATTGATGCGGCTTGGGTTGAAGTTAATTACGTTGACGAAGTCGAAGACCCTGGAGTTATAGACGAACTTACCGATGAGGAAGAATTTAGTTTTTCATTCAACGAAACGCCGCAGTTTGAGTTTGAATACAACAACAAAGGAAGAAACGCCATAGATAAATTTATCGCTTTCTTTCTAAGAGACAGGAATTTCAAAATAGATAAGGTGGAATTGATCGATTCTACCGGCAAGTCTGTCCAGGCCGGCATATCAATAGAGCAAAGAGGAGAGGGAAAGTGGGTTATAAGGCTTCCTGAAGAAAAAAGAAATATAACCCCCGGCAAATACATTTTGAGGATTACCGCTAACGAAGACGGCCAGCTTTATATGGAAGATCAGGAATTTTTCTGGGGAGTATTGGCCGTAAACGTCAATAAATCAATTTATCTTCCCGGAGAAGAATCTTATATCCAAATGGCCGCTCTTACGGATGCCGGATTAACTCTTTGCGATGCCAACTTATTTTTGGAAGTTACTTCTCCCGGTGGAATTGCCACAAATCCGGAAGTATTGAAATCAGGTAAATGTTTCACTAATAACGTTACCGACACTCCGGATTATTTCTCTTACTACCAGACGAACGAACCGGGAACTTACGGAATAAAGCTTGCCAGGCTTAACGAAAACAATCAAGAAATCCATCATATAGAGAGTTTTTTTGAAGTAAGCGATACCGTTCCGTTTGAGGTGGAAAGAACCGGCCCAACCAGAATTTATCCTCCGGCAAGATACACTATGAATCTTACGGTAAAAGCTAACGAGGATTACAGTGGAACTATAACAGAATCCCTTCCAAGCAGCTTTTCCGTTACCGAATCGGATTTTTATAAAGTTATATATGGAGGACAAGAAAACAGAGTTGTCTGGCAAGCCGACTTAAAAGCCGGGGAATCAACTAATTTAAATTACGAATTTAAAGCTCCAAATATTTCACCCGCTCTGTATCTTTTAGGCCCGCTAAAAATAGGGAATTGGGAAGAAGCCAGGTTTTGGCAGATAGCGGGCGATGCAGTAAGTACTCTCAAGTTTTCCGGATTTGAAACCGGGGCCACTACTTCAGCAGCCGGTAGTGATATCGGCTTTGCCGGAAGCGGTACTTTTACTATAGAAACCACAACAGTCAAAACCGGCGTTTACTCAATGAAAATAGATTCAGGTTCAAACGCGAATCCTATAATGGGTTGGTCGCCGAACTGGTCTACTTCTACTGACTCTTATGTCACTGAAAAATTGGATGTCAATTTTACCAATTTTCCGTCATCAGGCGAAGTGAGGATAATTTATAACTACGCCGCTACATCTGGTATTGGGTCTATCGGAGTCACTTCTGGTGGCAATTTGCAGTTGAGAGACGCTTCGGGGGCTCAAGTTGGCTCGGATAGCGCGACACTAAGTACGGGAACTTGGTATAGAGTTGAACTTCAACTCCAAATCACGGCCAGCACTTCCGATTATATAGAAGGAAAGCTGGACGGCACCACTTTCGCGAGCGGCACAGTCGATTTAGGCAACGGCACTTCTGTTCGCACTGAAACGGGCTGGGCGCTGAATGGTCCCGGTACTAACAGGGTAATGTATATGGACAATATTGTGGTTATCGTCGACACTTCTCCGACTTTTCCCGGCGATGCAAGAGTTATTCAACTTAAACCCAATGCCAACGGAGCCAACAACGCTTTCGCTAACACTATAGGAAGCTGTTCCAATAGGTGGGATTGCGTTAACGAAGCGCCTCCGTCTACAAGTAATGGTTTTAGCCAAACCGCTACCACCGCCGTAAGAGAACAATTCAACGTTACGGATTCAACCGCCATAGGGAGTAGTGACCCAATTAGTGCGGTTAAACCCTGGATATATGCGGCAGACGGTTCCGGCGCAAACGGAACCCCCGCTCTAATAATAGAAGAAAATGCCACTAATACCGAATCAGCAGTTTCTTTAACCGCCACCGTGACACAATTTGAGGTTATTTACGACACTCCTCCCACTTCCGGCGGTTCTTGGACCAAAACCAAACTGGATTCTCTGGAAGTCGGTATGCTATCAACCGGCGCCGGCGCTGACTCTTTCTTCTATGAAGGGGGAATCATGGTCGTTTACGCCGCTGCTCCGCCCGCTCCGATTCTTACTCAAAACCA
>MHJB01000018.1:0-1220 GCA_001817805.1 Candidatus Colwellbacteria bacterium RIFCSPLOWO2_12_FULL_43_11
CAAGATTCACTTGTTCTTTAGAAACAGTTACGCCGAGGCCGTGAGCTCCATACTTCTCGGCAGCAAACTTGAGGAAGCTTCCCCAACCGCAACCAATATCCAGTACGCTATCCCCCGATTTTAAACCGATTTTTCTACATACCAAATCAAGTTTCGCTTCTTGAGCCTCATCTAAGTTCTTCGCGTCCTTCCCGCCTTGCCCGCTGGCAGGCGAGGCAGGCCAATAGCCACAGGTATAGGTAAGACTCTTACCCAACATCGCTTTATATAAGTCGTTACCCACGTCGTAATGTTTCTCGCCTATATCAAAAGCGTGCGAACGAGTTTGGAGATTTAGTAAAAAGCCTTCAATAAAACTTGAGACCGCCGGCCAGGAAAACCTGACTTTGCTTTCAAGATTAGCCCCAAATACTTTAAAGAAAAACTGGTCAAGTTCTTGGGCGTCCCACCAACCGTTCATATAAGACTCCCCCAATCCCAGAGAGCCCCGGTGGGCAACGCTGCCGTAGAAACGTTCATCGCGAATTTGTATGTCCCAAGCTCTCTCCCCGTCTATTTTTATATCGGCAAGAGAAAGAAGATTTTGTGCCCACTTTTTAGACCTAGGCATGATATTTTAGTTAAACCGGCTCAATGTCATTACAATATGATTTCCATCTGTTTCGGTCAACTTGGGAACTCTTGCCTATTTAGGCAGGAGCTTTAATATCTAAGTACCGGCATGTACAAAAGAGTAATTATAAAAATTGGCACAAAAGTTATATCTACCGAAGACGGCAAGTTGGACCTTACTACTCTAAAGAAACTTGTTCGTGAAATAGCATTACTGCGAAAAAAAGGCATAGAGATAGTCGTTGTGACCTCAGGAGCCGTAGCGGCAGGCAGGGGCTTACTGCCGTTGCGCGGCAAAAACGAGAAAGCTATTGATAAGCAAATATTTGCTTCCGTTGGGCAAGTACGCCTGATGAATGTTTATTCAAAACTCTTTGGTGAGCAGGGCTACTTATGTTCTCAGGTCTTGGTAACCAAAGAAGATTTCAGGGATAAAACACATTATTCCAATATGAAAAATTGTTTTGAAAACCTTCTATCAAATAACATAATCCCTGTCGTTAACGAGAATGATGTCGTTGCGACCACAGAACTACTATTCACCGATAACGACGAACTGGCCGGACTGATTGCCTCTCAGTTAAACGCCAACGCGGTCATAATTCTCA
>MHJB01000018.1:1260-2551 GCA_001817805.1 Candidatus Colwellbacteria bacterium RIFCSPLOWO2_12_FULL_43_11
GAGATAAATTTCAAAGACATTGCGTCGACTCAAAAGTATATTACCCCGGAAAAATCCGCTTTCGGCAGAGGCGGGATGCTTACGAAATTTGCCGTTGCCAAAAAGCTTTCCAGTCAGGGAATTGTTACTCATATCGTTAGTGGAAAGAAAAAGAACATTCTTGCGGATTTAATCGGCAATAAGCCCGTTGGGACAAAGTTTCTGCCACAAGGCAAATCCCCCGCCGTAAAAAGACGCATTGCCTACTCGGATGGGCTCACTAAAGGAACAATCTATGTAGATAAAGGTGCGGAAAATATTCTCCTCTCTAAAGAAAGGATTATCAGCCTACTGCCCGTAGGAGTTATAAAGATGACCGGAAGTTTCGTAAAAGGAGATACAATCGAAATCAGGAACGAAAACGGGAAAAAACTCGGATTTGGCCTTGCTCAATATTCTTCGGTGAAACTGAAAAGATTAATGGGCGTAAAAAATTCCAAACCCGTTATTCACTACAATTACATGTTTATTGGTTAAGGGTTAAGTATGCCTTTATCCAAAGCCTTAATAATGATAGAGTATCAACTGTTTTAAATTATATGGATAAAGTTACTAAAAAGTCAGTTAACACGGGAATTATAAGCATAACCTCTAAGGGTAGAGGTTATATTCTGTCTTCGGGGTTTGCCGAAGATGTTCAAGTAGAGCCACAATTTTTAAATACCGCTTTGCATGGCGATGAGGTGGAGTTTTCCCTGTTCCCTCAGGCTGAGAAAGAAAGACTGACCGGCGAAATCATAAAAATTCTTAAAAGAGCCAAGATGGAATTTGTGGGCACGATAGATAAAAGAAAAGGCAGTAATATTTCCTTTCTTATCCCCGACGACAACAGAATGTACATTGATATCTTTCTTCCCTTTAACGAATCTAAAGATATCCAAAACAACTCCAAGGTTCTTGTAAGAATAAGTAAATGGGATGACCCTAAAAAGAATCCTCAAGGCAAAGTTTTAAGAATTTTGGGCAAGAAAGGAGATAATGACGTGGAAATGGAATCCATCGTGCTCGAGAAAGGATTCCAAATGCAATTCCCGCACAAAGTCGAGGAAGAAGCCAAGTTACTGGGCAGACACGCCAAAACAGTATCTCAAAAAGATATTTCTGAAAGAAGAGATTTTAGGAACGTTACAACTTTTACCATCGACCCCGAAGATGCCAAAGATTTTGACGACGCTATTTCTTTTAAAGAAATCCAAGACGGCTTATTTGAAATCGGAGTCCATATTGCGGATGTCTCGCACTATATAAAGGA
>MHJB01000018.1:2621-15837 GCA_001817805.1 Candidatus Colwellbacteria bacterium RIFCSPLOWO2_12_FULL_43_11
CTGAAATACTGTCCAACGATATCTGCAGTTTAAACCCCAATGAAGATAAATTGACCTTCGCTACCGTCCTAACTATTTCCAAAGACGGACACATTAAAAACGTTTGGTTTGGCCGGACGATAATAAATTCCAATAAAAGATTTGTCTACGAAGAAGCGCAAAAAGTGATGGATGATAAAAGGGGCCCGTATTATTACGAACTGAACGAATTGAATAAGCTGGCCAAAATATTCAAAGAAAGGAGAATGAAAATAGGCGGATTGGATTTCGACAGAGAGGAAGTTAAATTTAAACTTGACGCCAAGGGCAAGCCGATAAGCATCTTTGAGAAACCAAGGCTTGATGTCCATAAGCTCGTTGAAGAATTTATGGTTTTGGCTAACACCGAAGTTGCCTCATACCTGAGTAAGGAAGTAAAAAGGATAAACAAGGGGGCCGCAATTTATCGAATACACGATGTACCCAAGAAAAAAGCCATAGACGACCTCTTATCGCTTCTGAGAGCCTTGGGTCACGAAGTTGAAGCCGAAGGAGAGAATATCACTTCTAAAGAACTAAATAATCTTTTAAAGAACATTAAAGGCAAGCCCGAAGAGTCTTTGGTGAATACCGTTGCTATGCGCTCTATGGCCAAGGCCATATACTCCGTGGATAATATCGGGCACTACGGCCTCGCTCTCGAGAACTACACTCATTTCACCTCCCCCATAAGGAGATATGCCGATATATTGGTTCATAGAATTCTTGAGAAACATTTGAAGGGCGGCTCTCTAACCGATGAAGAAATTGCCTGGCATCATAAGGTTTCAATTGAACTATCCAGTAGGGAAACCGACGCGGCCGAGGCCGAAAGGTCCTCTGTTTACTACAAGCAGATTCAATACATGATGGAGAGAATCGGCAGTACTTATAGCGGAATAATTTCCGGCATAACCAATTGGGGCGTTTACGTTGAAGAAACCCAGACCAAAGCCAATGGTATGGTGAAATTCCAAAATATGAAAAATGACTTCTATGTTTTAAGCAGAGAAACTTATTCTCTTACCGGAACAAAAACCAAGAAAAAGTATTCCATTGGCGATGAAGTGAAAATAAAGGTTATCGGAGGAGACTTGGAGAAAAAGACTTTAGACTACGCCTTTGTTTAGTGGCTTTTGTAAAAACGATGAATAATTTACAACCAAAAGACACTTCATGGGATAAGGTCGCTGGTTGGTACGACGATTATCTTGAAAACAATAGCGATACCTATCAGGAGCAAGTTATCGCCCCGAATATTCTTCGTATAGTTTCTCCTAAAAAGGGCGTCCGCATACTAGATGTCGCTTGCGGGCAAGGGTTTTTCACCCGCAAATTTGCCGATGCGGGAGCGAAAACCGTAGGCGCAGATATTTCTGAAGAACTTATTAACCAGGCCAAAGCCCGTTCACCGAAAATTGAATTTCATATAGCTCCGGCCAATAAACTATCTTTTGCCGAAAACAACTCTTTTGATGTGGTAACTATCGTGCTCGCCATCCAAAATATCCAAAACATACAAGACGTATTTAATGAAATCCACCGTATTCTCTCCCTTAACGGGAAACTAATATTGGTTATGAATCATCCCGCTTTCAGAATCCCCAAACGCTCCAGCTGGGGCTGGGAAGAAAAAGAAGGATTGCAATTTAGGCGCATAGACGGCTATCTCTCGGGAAGCACGGAAAAGATACTTATGCACCCGGGCAAGAATAAAAGTTCAACTATTTCCTACCATCGCTCACTCCAAGATTTCTTCAAAGCCTTAAATAAGAGCGGGTTTGCCGTATTAAGGCTCGAGGAATGGATATCGCATAAAAAGAGTGGCAAGGGCACCCGGCAAAAAGCGGAAGATATTGCCCGCAAAGAAATCCCCTTGTTTTTAATGATTGAAGCGAAGAAATCCTGAAATAACCAGAGAAGTATTGATAATTTGCCGAAAAGGGTGTAAACTAGGATTTAGTATGAATAAGCCCAAATTTCAACCAGTTTCTTTAGTAGAACTTAATCAAAAACTGAATGATGAAGCCAAGCGCTTGGTACGGGAAAAAGAAGGCGGTATTGCCAAACTTGTAAGTAAAAAAGCCAACTTGAAAGGAAATTCTACTTTAATATTTAAGAAAAAGGACGGAACAGAAGTTATACTATCCTTTAGGCTTAACGAAAACGGTAATTTAAGATTTGCCTACGATAAGAAATATTTCAACAAATAGCCAATAGACCACTTAAGTTTTAGCCCAGGGCATTGATAAAATCGCCCATATAAGCTATACTGTCTGCCAGTAATAACGTAGAGAAATGAAGTCGAGTTTCTCCATACACAAATCATAAGAATTAAAAACACAATGATGAACGGAACTATCAAAACTCTTACGGGTAAGGGATTTGGATTCATTGCTCGCGAAGGCGAGACAAAGGATCTTTTCTTTCACTCGAAAGAATTGAAGGGCGTCACATTTGATGAACTGAAGGTCGGCGATGCCGTTACTTTCGAAGTAGTCGATGGTGAAAAGGGCCCAGCCGCGATAAACGTATCACGCGCTTAAATTCCGCGTAGAAAAAACCACCCTAGAATATAGGGTGGTTTTTTATTTCTTTACCGTATATTTTAGTACTAATAAGAAACTGCATAAAATGTTATGATTTAAATTAAATCTAAATGCATATTGAGTGGAACAAAGTAACTTGGTATTCGAAGCTTTTGGCCGTGGTGTTATTCGTCGGCACTTTCTTTCTGGGTTTCTATCTCGGCTGGTTAAACGGTCTAAGCTCACTGCCAATCAACAATACTTCCGTGAGCGCCGTAAATGGCCTGGTTCTTTTGGGACCAACCTGCCCGGTTGTGAAAGACCCACCGGAAGAACAGTGCGCGGATAAGCCCTATAAAACCAACCTCGCGCTTACCACCAATGATGGAGCGCGGGTTATAAAAGAATTCAGCTCCGACGAAAACGGCAGATTCATAGTAGAGGCGCCACCAGGCGAGTATTCCATCCGTTCCGCTGTTGCCAGTAATATCTGGCCTTATTGTAGCAGCAATGAAACCATAAAACTTGAAGCAGGTTCATCTGTGGAAACTACGGTTTCTTGCGATACCGGTATCAGATAAAAATTCCTAAACACCGATAAACAATGAAGTTTATAAAATCCATATTTAATATCCGCGACTCCAAGAAAAAGCTGTTATACATAATCCTGTTGACTTTCTTACTTTCATTTATCGTGGCTAGAATTTGGTCTATATACTACGGCCACTCGATATATATTCGCGGATTCCATATCCACCATTTTTATTTCGGCATGCTTCTGCTTTCTGTGGGCGGCATCTTGGGAATACTAAGTAAAACAAAAGAATACTTACAGGCAGCAAGTTTATTAATCGGCGCGGGTATAGGACTTTTTGCCGATGAGATAGGTCTACTTTTAAATTGCACAACTACCAAGCGAGTGTGCGAGTACGCTTTCCCCGGCACCTACGATATAATTATTTCAATAAGCGCGATTATTCTTATATCAATAGTTGCGACGAGTTTTGTGGGCAAAAACTCTGACTCGAATTAAAATTTAACTCTTCTTACTTTTCGCCCAGCGGTAGGCCGTTTCGACAATCTCTTCCAGATTATCGTACTTAGGCTCCCAGCCTAATACGCTCTTTGCCTTCTCCGAATTGGCAATCAGAATCGGCGGGTCCCCGTCTCTTTTAGGATTAAAGCTAGCTTCTACGGTAAGTCCGGTAACGCGCTCAACTGTTTTAATTATTTCTTTTACCGAAAAACCCTTGCTGTTACCCAAATTAAAAATATCACTCTTACCGCCGTCTTTAAGATATTGCAAAGCTAAAATATGAGCTTCGGCCAAATCGTTTACGTGTATGTAGTCCCGGAGACAAGTTCCGTCTTTGGTAGAGTAATCGGTGCCAAAAATTTTAAGTGGGGTTTTATCTAAAGCCGCTTCCAGTATAAGAGGGACTAAGTGAGTTTCCGGATTGTGTGATTCCCCTATTTCCCCGGACGGATCGGCGCCGGCAGCATTAAAATATCTCAGACAAACATAGTTCAGCTTATAAGCTTTTCCGCAGTCTCTTAAGATAGTCTCTACCATTGCCTTGGTTTCTCCGTATGGATTCACCGGTTTTACCGGGGCATCTTCCTTAACGGAACCGCTTTCCGGAATACCGTAAACTGCCGCCGAAGAAGAAAAGATGAGATACTTAACCCCAAACTTTTTTACAACTTCAAGCAAGCTAATGGTCCCTGAAATATTGTTACTATAATATTTTAACGGGTCTTGAACGGATTCTGGTACCGCGATTTCAGCCGCAAAATGCATCACGGCTGATATATCATATTTTGAAAATATTTCTTCCAATCTAGCCCTATCTCTAATGTCGGCATTTTCAAACTGTAATCCCTTTATGGCCCATTCATGGCCGGAGACAAGATTATCAACAACTAAGACTTTGTAGCCCCCGTCTTTAAGCTTCTTTACCGTATGAGACCCTATATACCCGGCTCCTCCGGCTACCAATATATATTCTTCGTTCATTGGTTTAATAATAACATTATTAAACCCCCTAAATCCGCTGAAGTTATCATTCGGACCTCTAATGGCAATAAGGGTGGCTATTTTTGGCTTTTTTAGTGTAAGCTACATCTGTTTAATGCTAATAGATGATATAAAAATTAAGATTTCGGCTGGAGACGGCGGCAAGGGAGCCGTGGCTTTTAATAAGAACTTGATGAGCCTGGGCCCGACCGGAGCAACGGGAGGCAATGGCGGAAGTGTTTATGCTGAAGGCACGTCCGATATAAACGCCCTAAGGCAGTTTCGTTTCAAAAAAGAACTGGCGGCCGAAGACGGCGAAGACGGTAAGAGTCAGTTTAGAGACGGCCAAACCGGCAAAGATTTATTTCTCAAAATCCCGACCGGCACTGTCATATACAACCTTACTACCGGTACCGATGTGGAAGTCATAAAAATAGGAGAGCGCATTCTTCTCGCCCAAGGCGGGCATGGCGGCAAGGGCAACTTTCATTTCCGTTCACCAAAGAATACCTCTCCCAGGCGATTTCAGCTCGGTCTCCCGGGCGAAACCTTCGAGTTAAGGCTGGAAATAAAACTTATTGCCGATGTGGGTTTTGTCGGCCTCCCTAATGCCGGCAAGTCCAGTATGCTGAACGAACTGACCAACGCCAAAAGCAAAGTAGCCAATTACCCTTTTACTACCCTTGAACCCAACTTGGGAGCTTATTACGAATTAATCCTCGCCGATATCCCAGGGCTCATCGAGGGCTCCTCCACCGGTAAAGGTCTGGGCATAAAGTTTTTGAAGCACATCGAAAGAACAAAAACACTGTTCCATTTTATATCCGCCGAATCGGATGAACCGGCGAAAGATTACAAAACCATACGTAAGGAGTTGGGCGAATACAATAAAACCCTTCTTGGAAAGCAGGAGTATCTTTTCCTGTCAAAAAGTGATACCGTAAGCGCAGAAGTTTTGAGTCATAAGCTTTCTATCTTGAAGAAACTGAACCCGGCCGTCATGGCCGTTTCTATCCACGACATGGATAGCATAAAAAGGGTAGAAAAAATATTAAACTCTATAAAATCCGAAAAATAGCATGGATAACGTCATTTTACGCTTTAACAAAGTTTTATTTGAATACGGCAAGAAACTCATTCTGAATGAGGTAGATTTTTCTATACGGCGTGGAGCAAAAATTACTCTTATGGGGCAGAATGGCGCGGGTAAAAGCACTATATTCCAGCTCATTACGGGAGAGCTCAAACCGGAAGGCGGCTCTATCGCTCTCGAGAACGACCTGACTATCGCCACCGCAAAACAGGTCATCCCCCGCAACCAAATGACTATGACTGTTCGTGAGTTTTTTGAATCCGCTTTCAATAAAAAAATTTACGATATCGAGCCAAGAATAAATAAGATTCTGGACGTTGTTCATCTTTCGGCCCCTCAAGATAGAACTCTTAGTTCTTTCTCCGGTGGTCAGCAAGCGAGACTCCTACTTGCTCAGGCCTTGATACAAAATCCCGATATTCTCTTATTGGACGAACCGACCAATAATTTGGACAAAGAGGGTATAGCGCATCTCACTAAATTCCTGATAGATTATAAAAAAACCTGTGTTGTTATTTCTCACGATGCCGGATTCTTAAACTCTTTTACGGAGGGAGTGCTTTATCTGGATGTCTTCACCAAGAAAATCGAACAATATACTGGGAACTACTTGGGTGTGGTTGAAGAAATAAAAGCGAGAATTGAAAGAGAAAGGATGAAAAATGTCCGTTTAGAAAAAGATATACAGAATCGCAAAGAGCAGGCTGGATTCTTCGCCCAAAAAGGAGGTCACATGCGTGATGTTGCGAGAAAAATGAGAGAAAAAATTGAAGAGTTGGAAGAAGATAAAGTAGATTTGAGACAGGAAGACAAGGCCATAAGAAGCTTTGCTATCCCTTGCCAAGAAAACTTGACTGGCCAAATAGTTAAGCTTGATTCTGTTTCCGTCATTAAAAATCATAAATCTGTCAGTAAGAAAGTTAAAATAGTTTTAAAGAAAAGCGAGCGCTTACACCTTACAGGTCCTAACGGCATCGGGAAAACTACTCTACTTGAGAAACTAGCTACTGGGCACGCTTTGGGCGAAGAAATCGATCCGGGAGTTCGCATCGGCTATTATAGACAAGATTTTTCAACTTTGGATTTTGATAAGACTGTCTATGAGACCCTAAAAGAAGCTGCAGCCGATACTAGCGAACAAACTCTTCGTTCTTGCGCTGCCGGTTTTTTGTTGGATGCCGATTTACTAAAGTCTAAAATAGAAGTTTTATCCGAGGGGCAAAAAGGATTAGTGGCTTTCGCTAAAATAGTCTTAGAACGTCCGGGACTCTTAATACTGGATGAACCAACTAACCACATTAATTTCCGTCACATTCCGGTTATAGCCAAAGCTTTAGACCGTTATGAAGGAGCTATGATACTGGTTAGCCACGTGCCTGACTTCGTTAAGCAAATTAAAATAACGGAGACACTTAACCTGGCTAATCTTTAAGATTATCTGGACGTTCTCCTTTGAAATCCTCCGGGGCGGCTTCTACTCCTACCTCTACTAAAAGAAGGTCCTCTATTTCCATTCCTGCTGAATCTATTAAAACCGCTTTGTGGTCTTGGGTTTCTACCTTGGTACCCTCCTCCACTCCTACTTGGGAATCTCCTGGGCTCCTCTGGGCTCACGATAGTACCTTTGTAGTGCGGTGGTAATTCCGGTAGTTGTGAAACGGGTAAGGTCGCCCTTATTAATCGTTCGATATTATAAACGTCCCTTCTTTCATCCGGTCTAGCGAATGAAATTGCGTGCCCCGTGCCTCCCGCTCTTCCGGTGCGTCCGATCCTATGCACGTAGTCTTCTGCGGCATCCGGTAAATCATAATTTAGAACAAGCTCAATATTACTTACATCAATGCCACGGGCCGCAATATCGGTTGCGATAAGAACCCTGTATCTCCCTATCTTAAAACCATTCAAGGCTTCTTTGCGTTGGGATAGAGAACGGTTGGAGTGAAATTCAACTGCGGCGTGCCCCAGGGCTCTTGTGTGGGCCGCGATTCTTTTGGCGCCAAATTTGGTTCGAGTGAAAATCAATACCGAACCTTTATATTGCTGTAAAACTTTTTCCAATAATCTTGGTTTATCGCCTTGGCTTACAAAGAATAATTCGTGCGTCACATCTTTTGCGGCAGTTCCGGACCTGGCGATTTCCACTTGCACCGGAATTTCCATATACTGTTTGGCGATCCGGATAATCTCCTGAGGCATAGTAGCCGAAAAAAGCATCGTTTGTCTTTGTTTAGGGACATTCTCCATAATGCGCTTAAGCTGCGGGGCAAAACCCATATCAAGCATACGGTCCGCTTCGTCTAACACTAAAATTCCGGTTTCTTTAAGAGAAACTGTTTTACGTTCAAGGTGGTCTATGATTCTTCCGGGCGTTCCCAAAATAATCTGAGGCTTGTAAGAAAGCGCCCGCATTTGGCTCCACATCCCCTCACCTCCTATTAAGACCGCCGTTTTAATGCCTAGAGAGGCGCCTATCTTTCTTAGGGCCTCCTCAACTTGTATTGCCAATTCCCTGGTAGGTAAAACAATCAAGCCCTTACGATGGGGATTTTTTAGAATATTTTGTATCATTGGGATGCCGAAGGCTAAGGTCTTCCCCGTACCGGTCTGAGCAACGCCAATTAAATCCTTACCTTCTATAGCAATGGGAATTGATTGGGCTTGAATAGGAGTAGGTACCGAAAAGTTAAGCCTCTTCAAGGAATCCAAAATAGCCGGGGCAATCCCTAGGCCGTTGAAGTCAGTTTCTTTCGTCATATATATGGGAGTACCCTAGCAGAGAAGGGCTCAAAAAGCCAATTAGTAAACCGTTTACGGGTGAAAAATGAATGCAAAAAGAGTATAATTAAGAGCAAAATCACATATGAAGACTGTAGAAATGCCTGAACTAAAATTATCGCGATTCTTATTTGCCGACACTAGGGTTTCGTTCTTCTGGTTAGCTATCCGCTTATACATAGGTTATGAGTGGTTTATGGCCGGTTGGGCAAAATTAGGCAGCCCCGCCTGGACAGGTGATGCGGCAGGAGCCGCAGTAAAAGGTTTTTTGACCGGGGCCCTAAATAAGACAGCCGGGGAACATCCCGATGTGTCAGCTTGGTACGCGTATTTCATCCAAAATATCGCCCTGCCTCATTCGACAGCTTTTTCATATATGGTTACTTACGGAGAAATCGCCGTAGGAATAGCCTTGATGCTTGGCTTATTTACCGGCATTGCCGCTTTCTTCGGAATATTTATGAATTTCAACTATCTATTCGCCGGTACGGTAAGCGCAAATCCTTTTATGCTGCTCTTACAACTATTTCTTATACTGGCTTGGAGAACATCCGGCTGGCTTGGGCTCGACCGTTATGTTTTGCCGGCTCTAAAGACTGCATGGCGTCCAGGGCAATTGTTCAATAAAAATTAAGAGCTTATATTAAAAGTGAATGATTTGAAGAAAATACTTGGGTTCATTCTCCCCGGCACCAGACTAAATCGTAGCCTCCGAATACTCATTGTCACCAATTCCATTATGGTTTTTATTTTGGGTTTATTTGCCCCATTTTACGCCATATTCGTAGAAAGAATCGGCGGCTCTATAGCTTTCGCGGGATTCTCTTGGGGAGTTCTTTTAATAGTAGCCGGAACGCTTATATTCCTTTTTTCCAACTGGGAACTAAAAGTGAAAGAACCGGAGCTTCTTATCGCTTTTGGGCATATCGTTAGAGGCGTGGTTTTTTTAAGTTATGCGTTTATGGGTAGTATGACCCAATTAATTGTCACTCAAGTTCTCTGGGGCATAGCCATAGCTTTAAGCGCACCGGCTTTTGATTCAATCTATTCGGCTCATACGGATAAAGACGGAGCTATTAGTGAATGGGGCGGGTGGGAAGGCATAGCCGCTATCTCTGCGGGCTCTGCGGCATTAATTGGAGGATTAATTATAGAAGGCTTCGGCTATCAACCGGTTTTCCTTAGCATGACAGCTATTTCTGTCGGCTTAGGAATATACATCTGGCGACTACCAAGAGAGGTTTTATAGAACTGAAGTGAAAGAAATTGAACTCTATCTGAAAAATCGCCGTCTTACGGTTGAATTAGCCGATACCCTACCGCGAAAAGCCAAGGGGCTGATGTTTAGGAAAAAACTTGAATCGGGCAAAGGCATGCTTTTCGTTTTTAAGAAAAACCAATCCATACCGATTTGGATGTTTGGTATGAGGATACCAATAGACATCATTTGGATAAACTCGGCTAAAGAAGTTGTGCATATTGAGAGGGATGTAGAGCCTTGCACCAGCATGCACTGCCCTATAATGAAATCCCAAACCCCTTCTCAATATGTTTTGGAAGTTAACGCGGGACTCTCAAACGAACTGGGCTTAACTATAAACGAACTGGTCTCTTTCAACCTTATTTAGGTCTGGCCAAGTTCTTTAGCTCGTCTACCTCCTTACTTAATAATACCCTACTCTCTCCGGGCTTCAGTTTGCCCAAAGAAATATTGCCCACTCTGAGCCGTTTTAATCCGGTTATAGTTAGATGAACCGCGTCGGCCATTCTTCTGATTTGGTGTTTTCTGCCTTCTTTCAAAATAATCCTGAATTTATTGGGCGTTATAATCGTTACTTTAGCCGGCAGTGTCAGCCCATCTTCAAGTTGTATCCCCTGCTCCATCTTATTGGCTTTATTATTATTAACTGTTTCACGGACCGAAACTTCATATTCTTTTTCGATTAAGTGATCACTTCCGGTAACTGACGATGTAACTACTCCGTCATTGGAAAGCAGCAGCAGCCCCTCACTGCTTTTATCCAGTCTGCCTACAACATTTAGATTTTGAAATTGAGTAAAAAATTCAAAAACAGTTTCACCCTCGGAGCTTTCTTTGGAAGAAACAATATCCCGTGGCTTATAGATAACCACGGTCATTTTTTTAGCCGACTCCTTGGCGGCACCCTTCAATATTTCTATTCTGTCTTTAGTGGGGTCAATTTGAACTCCCATTTCGGTAACAACTTTACCGTTTAAGGCTATCAAGCCTTTTCTAATATAATCCTCGGCTTCCCTGCGGGATAAAATCTTCCGCTCTGACAAATACTTTTGTATTCGCATGTTTTTATTATGCTATTAAATATGACTTATAGACAAATAGGAGTCTTAAGCCTTCTTGGCTCGCTTTCGCTCTCCGTCGGTTAGGAGCGCTTTTCTGATACGAACACTCTTGGGGGTTATTTCCACCATCTCATCATCTCCCATGTAGCTCAATGAGTCTTCCAGAGTAAGGGTAAGTGGAACCTCCAGCTGGTCCTGCAAACCTTCGTTTTTAGCCCGGAAATTGTTCAATTCCTTAGTTTTACATACATTAACAGGAACATCGCCGGATTTGGCATTTTGGCCCACTACCATGCCTTCGTAGACCTCGACTGCGGGACCGATAAAGAGTTTTCCACGGCCTTGAGCGACAACTAAACCAAAGTTATTTGATATGCCGGTGTCGGTTGAAATAATGGAGCCTCTAGTTTCCGGACGAATATCGCCTTTATATTCCTCGTAACCGAAAAAGATGCTATTCATGATTCCCAAACCTTTGGTGTTGGTCAAAAATTCCCCACGAGAACCGATTAGCCCTCTCGTGGGTATTAAAAAATCCATATAAACAGCTCCGGCATCATTGCGCATATCTTTCATAATTCCCGATCGCTTGCCCATCATTTCAATTACTATGCCGGAATACTTCTCCGGTACCTCAACAGAGACAAGCTCCATCGGTTCAAGCTTCTTGCCGTCTTTCTCTTTGAATATTACCTTAGGTTTTGAAACCTCCAATTCAAAGCCTTCCCGGCGCATCTTCTCAATAAGTATGGCCAGATGCAATTCACCACGGCCCGCTACAACCCAACGGTCGGCAAACTCGGTTGAGTTAATTGCCAAAGCCACGTCCGTCTCAAGCTCTCTCCATAAACGTTCTTTAATATTTCTTGAAGTCGTATATTCTCCTTCTTTGCCCTTAAAAGGAGAAGTATTTACTCCAAAAGTCATTTCAATGGTCGGTTCATCAATCTGGATAATTGGCAAAGCAACCGGATTTTTTAAATCAGCTATTGTTTCTCCAATAGAAACGTCCGGGATGCCGGCTAAGGCCACAATATCTCCTGAATGCGCCTCATCTACATCAATGCGACCCAAGCCTTCAAAAAGCATAACCGAACTTACTTCGGCCCTTTTTGTTTCTCCAGCTCTATTTATATGAGCTACAGCTTCACCTTTTTTTAGAATTCCGGCGTAAAGTCTGCAAATGGCGATTTTGCCTTTATAATTATCGTAAGTAAGGTTAACTGTAAGCATCTGTAACGGTTCTTCATCCTTAACGATTGGAGCCGGAATATATTTCACTATTGTTTCAAAAACAGCGTCAACGTCTTTCATTTCACTTAGTTCCTTGTTCAATCCCGCTTTACCCTGAACCGCTGAGGCATATATAACCGGAAATTCAATCTGAGCCTCACTTGCTCCAAGCTCAAAGAATAAGTCATAAGTAGCGTTTAACACCCACTCAGGCCTTGCGTTAGGTTTATCAATTTTGTTTATTACTACGATTATCTTGTGCCCGGCTTCAATAGCCTTCCGTAAAACGAACTTAGTCTGAGGCATGGGACCTTCTTTGGCATCAACGAGCAATAACACTCCATCAACCATGCGCATAATGCGTTCTACTTCGCCGCCGAAGTCGGCATGCCCGGGAGTATCAACTATGTTTATTTTAATATCGTGGTATCTGATTGAGGCGTTCTTGGAAAAAATAGTAATACCACGCTCTCTTTCAAGTTCATTGGAGTCCATAATAAGCTCTTTTGGCCCGTCGTTTTTAGCTTTAAAATTTTCCGACTGCGTTAAAAGAGCATCAACCAACGTGGTTTTGCCGTGATCTACGTGTGCGATTATAGCTATGTTTCTTAATTGCATGGGTTCAAAATAAAAAGCCCAAAATGGGCTCATAACCGATTTAATAAGGCAATTATAGCTTAAATACGTAAAAACTTCAACTTTTCTATATACTTTACGGCTCTACAATAAGCTTGCCCACCATGCCCATCTGCCTGTGAGTACTAACGCTACAATAATATTCAAAAGTTCCCGACTTATCGGCTACAAATTTGATAGTTTCGCTCTCTCCGGTATCCAATCTTTTGGTCCTGGCGCCGAATTCGTCAACTACCCAGTCGTGAAAACCGCCGGCGCTCGAAAAAGTGAGTTCAACCGTATCTCCCTGCTTGACTCTTATTTCTTTGGTGGAAAAAGAAAAGTTCTGGGCAGTAACATTAACCTTAACGTCTGCGACATCTTGCGTAACGGGAGTCTCGTTATCCATCATTTCCTTACCCGGCATACCTTCATCCATTACGTCTTTCGTATAAACCGTATCGGTTAATTTCCCCCCGGAGTTATAGCTTATATATTGGCTCATCATCCAACCTCCGAATAAAACGACTGCAACTACCAAAACCAAAATTAAATATTTGTTATTCATTTTTAATTTATTTGAATGTTAACAGACCTTTTTCTTTATTATAATAT